>JBDTSX010000187.1:0-8096 GCA_039930925.1 Acidobacteriota bacterium
CACCGGTATCGGCGTGTGCGCGCTGGCGGCGGTGTCGAAATCGCTCGTGGTGTCCGGCGTCAGCCGGACCGTTCGGGCGCTGCTGCCGGACGCGATCCGAATCAGCTCCTCCGCCACTCGCCGCACGTGCGGCGGAAGCTCCCGCTCGTGCTCGATCGCGGACAGCAGATCGCTGGTCGTGGTCGCGGCGCGCGGCGGAATGAAGCGTCGCTCGGCCAGCAGCGCACAGGCGAGCGCCGACTCCCGGCTGCCGCCCGACGCGATCAGGATGCGCGCGAGCCGTGGATGGGCCGGTATGCGGTGCATCTGACGGCCCAGCCTCGTGAGCGCACCGCGCTCGCTGGCGCCGAGCCGCTCCAGCAGTGCGAGTCCCGCGTCCAGCGCGCTGGTCTCGGGAGCCTCGAACCAGTCCATCCCTCGTGGATCCCCGCCCCAGGCCAGGATGTCCAGCAACGGCCCCGACAGATCGATGCGGTGGATATCCGGCTCGCGGTGCGGCCGCAGCCGATCCGCTTCATGCCACAACCGCCAGGCCTGCCCCGGTCCCGTGCGCGCGGCACGGCCGGCGCGTTGATCCGCCGAATCGCGCGAGATGCGCTGGGTGTCGAGACTGTCGATGGCGCGATCCGGATCATAGCGGGCGACTTTTTCAATCCCGGTATCGATCACCGCGCCGACATCGGGCACGGTCAGCGATGTCTCGGCGATGTTCGTGGCAAGAATCACGCGGCGTCGCGACGTCGGCGCAATCGCGCGATCCTGTTCACCGGGATCGAGTGATCCGTGAAGCGGCACAATCTCCGCGTTCGCACCCACCGCCGCCGCGGCATCGGCTGCGGCGCGGCGAATCTCTCCCGCGCCAGGCAGAAAGCAGAGCACCTGCCCACGGGTCGACGTGAGCACCTCGCGCACCGCAGCGCCGAGGGGCACCCCCGGGTGATAGGAAATGTCCAGCGGATGCGTGCGCCCCGGCACCTCGAACACGGGGCACCCCTCTAAGTACGCCGCCACCGGCCCCGCATCCATCGTCGCCGACATGACGACGATGCGGAGGTCGTCGCGAGCGAGCCATGCCTGCTTGGCCAGCGCGATGCCGAGATCGGCGTGGATGCTGCGCTCGTGGAACTCGTCCAGGATGATGGTGCGGAAGCCGGAGAGCAGCGGGTCCTGCTGGAGCCGGGCGGTGAGGATGCCTTCGGTAGCCAGCAGCAGCCGCGTGTCCGGACCAAAGTGACGCTCGAAGCGCACGTGCCAGCCGACCTCGGCGCCGACCGACCAGCCCTGCTCACCGGCGATGCGGCGCGCGACGCTGCGTGCCGCGATTCGCCGGGGCTGGAGGAGGATGACCGGGCCGTCCGCCGCGAGCGCGGGGGCGACGCGCGTGGTCTTCCCGGCGCCCGGCGCCGCCGTGACGATCGCCGCCCGATGCTCCCGCACGCGCGCGACAATCTCCGGGATCCAGGGGTCGATAGGCAGGGGATCCGGCGGCACGGGATGATCTTAGCTCGGGGTGCTGAGGGCTTAAGGCTGAAGGCTTAGGGGGCTCTGGGCTTTTGGGCTTTGGGCCTTGGGTCGGGGCTCGCCGTGGTGCCGGCCCAGCCCCGAGCCCCGAGCCCCGAGTCGAGCCCCGAGTCCCGAGTCCCAAGCCCCGAGCCCCGAGCTCCGAGCTCCGAGCTCCGAGCTCCGAGACCCGAATCCCGCAGCGAGAAAAAGATGCAACGCCGCCCCGGCGGTCTCCGTAGTCCGTCCCATGGAACGACTTCGCCAGGACGTTCGGTACGCGGCCAGGATTCTGTGGCGGGACCGGGGCTTCGCGCTTACCGCGCTCCTCACCCTCGGCATCTGCATCGGCGCAAATGCCGCCATCTTCGCGATCGTCAACTCGGTCCTCTTGCGGCCGCTCCCGGTGCCGGAGGCTGACCGTCTGGTGCTGCTCTACAACAGCTATCCGCGGGCCGGAGTGGAACGGGGGTCCACCGGCGTCCCTGATTATTTCGACCGTTTGCGTGAGACGGACGCCTTTGAGGAGCAGACGCTCTACCGCGTCCAGGGCCAGACGATTGGGGGCGAGGCCGACCCGCAGCGGCTCACCGGGATGTCGGCGCGCCCGTCGCTTTTCCGGCTCCTGCGAACGACGCCGCTGCGCGGACGCCTCTTCGGCGACCAAGAGGGAGAGCTCGGCCACGAACACGCCGTCGTGCTCAGCTACCCGCTCTGGCAGGAGCTCTTCAGCGGCAGCGATTCCGCCCTCGGCCGCGACCTGCGCATCAACGGCGTCCCCCACACGATCGTCGGCGTCATGCCGGAGCGGTTTGCCTTCATGGACCCCGACGTCAAGCTCTGGACGCCGATGGCCTTCACGGCGGAACAGAAGTCGGACGACGCGCGGCACAGCAACAGCTGGACGATGGTGGCGCGGCTGAAGAAGGGAGCCACGGTGCGGCAGGCGCAGCAGCAAGTCGACGCGCTGAACCTCCGCAACCTCGACCGCTTCTCGAACATGAAGGAGATTCTGATCAACGCCGGCTTCCACACCGTGGTGACGTCGCTGCAGGAGGACCTGGTTCGCGAGGTCCGCCCGACGCTCTACCTGCTTTGGGGGGGCGTGCTGTTCGTGCTGGCGATTGGCGCCGTCAACATCACCAACCTGGTGCTGATCCGCTCGTCCTCGCGGAGGCGCGAGCTGGCGACGCGGCACGCGCTGGGCGCGGCGCTCTCGCGCCTGACACGCCAGCTGCTGACCGAAACGGTGCTCCTGACCCTCGCCGGCGGCATTCTCGGCGTGGGGGTGGGATACGCGGGTCTTTCGCTGCTCGCCGGCGCGGGCTTCGAGTCACTGCCGCGCAGCCAGGAGATCCGCATGGATCTGCCGGCGATCGGATTTACGCTGGCGCTCGCGCTGATCGTTGGACTCGCGGTCGGTCTGGTGCCGGTCTTCAATCTGCGGCGCATGAATCTGAGCCAGGCCTTTCGCGAAGAGGGGCGCAGCGGCACGAGCACTCGCGGGGCGCGCGCGCTTCGGCGTGTCCTGGTCGCGAGTCAGGTGGCGTTCGCGTTCATGCTGCTGATCGGCGCGGGGCTGCTGCTGGCCAGCTTTGAGCGCGTGCTTGCCGTGTCACCCGGGTTCGACCCGTCCCACGTGTTGACCGCGCACGTGTCCCCCCCGGCCTCGCGCTATGCGGAGGACCCGGCCCTGCGGACGTTCGCCGACCGCCTGCTCGGTGCGGTACAGGGACTCCCCGGAGTCAAGGGAGCGGGAATCGCCTCCAACATTCCTTTCGGCGGCGACTTCGACGACAGCGTGATTCTGGCCGAGGGCTACGCCATGGCGCCGGGGGAATCGCTGATCTCTCCGTATCGCGTCACCGTCACTCCCGGCTATCTGGAAGCGCTCGCCGTCCCGCTACACAGCGGCCGCCGGTTCAACGACAGCGACACCGAAACGGCGCCGCGCGTGGTGATCGTGGACGATCGGCTGGCGCGCAAGTTCTGGCCTGGCGTGGATCCGATCGGCCGTCGCATGTATCAGCCGGAGAACTCCCGCGACATCCTGGCGATCAGCAAGGACACCAAATGGATCACCGTTGTCGGCGTCGTCGGCGAGACGAAGATGGCCGGCCTGGTCACGTCGGAAACGCGTGTCGGGACCTACTATTTCCCGGTGCGGCAGCAGCCGATCCGGTCGATGACGCTGGCAATCAAGACCGACGGCGCGCCGGAGGCCGTCACCGCCGCGATCCGGCAGCAGCTGCACGCGATCGACCCGGAACTGCCGCTCTACGGCATCCGCACCATGGAGGCGCGCATCCAGGAATCGGTTGCTGATCGCCGCACGCCGATGCTGGTCGCGATGGTCTTCGGCATCGTCGCGCTGTTCCTGGCGGCGGTCGGGATTTATGGCGTCCTGGCCTACCAGGTCTCGCAGCGCAGGAAAGAGATCGGGATCCGGATGGCGCTCGGGAGTGACGCCAGAGGCATTTTTGCGCTGGTCATCCGCGAGGGGATGGGGCTCCTGGCCACCGGCGTCGTCGCCGGGCTCGCCGGCGCTTTCCTGATCCGCCGCACGATCCAGTCGCAGCTCTACGACATCGGCGCGATGGACCCGCGCGTCCTGGCGGCCGTCGCCGCGATGCTCGTGCTCGTCGCGCTCACCGCGTGCACCGTCCCGGCGCGTCGCGCCGCGAGGATCGATCCGATGACCGCGTTGGGGGAACAGTAAGGGCTTAAGGCTTAAGGGCTTAGGGCTTAAGGCTGCAACGGTAGCGTCCGGCTTTAGCCGGACGTCTGCTCAATCGAAGACGCCGGCGGTGATCTGGTCCACCAGATCGGCGAGCGAGCGCACGCGCGGGCAGCCGGCATCCGGGTAGAGACCGGCTGTGTCGAGCAGCACGCCGCGCAGGCCGGCGGCACGGGCGCCGACGACATCGATCTGGTAGATGTCGCCGACGTGGATCGTGGTTTCGCGCCGTGCGTTGCTGCGCGCCAGCGCGATCTCGAACAACCTCGGGTCCGGCTTCTCGATCCCTTCGTCGTGTGAATCGAGCAGGCAGTCCACGCAGCCCGAGAGGGCGAGCCGGTCGAAGAGCGTGCGCAGCTTGCCGTTGGCGTTCGAGACGATGGTGAGCTTCAGGTTTCTGGCTCGGAGCGCCGCGAGCGCCTCGAGGACGCCCGGCGGAATCAGCTCCCAGAGGTTGGACTCCTGGTGGTAGAGGTGCAGCTCGGCGAGCGCGGCATCGGTGGCGGCCGAGATCGGCACGCCGGCCTCCTGCAGAATCAGGTTGAAGAAGAGCCACCCGCGCCCTGCGTCGTTGGTCGCCTGAATCGTCGCACCCTGATCGAGGGTGCGCTTGGCGTAGGGCTCGGCGCGGGCGAGCGCGTCGGCGTCCACCCGGACGCCATGATCGGCGAGCCGTTCGGAGATGCGGGTCCAGTTCGGGAAGACGAGGACGCCTCCGGCGTCGAGAAACACCGTCTCGAGCACTAGCCGCGCAGCTCGATCCGGGCCCAGGCGTCCTTCAGCGTCACCGTCCGGTTGAACACGAGCCGCCCAGGCGCCGAGTCGGCGTCGACGCAGAAGTATCCGAGACGCTCGAACTGATAGCGTGTCCCGGGCACGGCACGCGCGACACTCGGCTCGAGCTTGGCGTTGGTGAGGACTTCGAGCGAGGCGGGGTTCAGGTCGGCCAGCGGATCGCCGGCCGCTCCAGGCATCTCGCTGTTGAACAGGCGGTCGTAGAGACGGACCTCCACGTCCAGCGCGTCGGCGGCCGAGACCCAGTGGAGGGTCGCCTTCACTTTGCGTTTGTCCGGCGCATCTCCCCCGCGCGTCGCCGGATCGTAGGTGCAGCGAAGCTCGGTGATCTCTCCCGCGGCGTCCTTGTCGACGCCCGTGCACCGAATGAAATATGCGCCGCGCAGGCGCACTTCCCGTCCCGGCGCGAGCCGGAAGAACTTCTTCGGCGGATCTTCGCGGAAATCATCACGCTCGATGTAGATCACGCGCGAAAAAGGAACCGGGCGGGTTCCAGCCGAGGCGTCCTCGGGATTGTTGACCACCTCGAACGCCTCGGAGCGGTCCTCCGGGTAGTTCTCGATGACGACCCGCAGCGGGTTGAGGACGCCCATCACGCGCGGCGCGGTCCGGTTGAGATCCTCGCGGACGGCGTGCTCGAGCAGCGCGACATCGACCGAGTTCTCGCGCTTCGCGACACCGATACGTTCGCAGAACGTCCGAATCGACTCCGACGTGTAGCCGCGGCGACGCATCCCGACGAGGGTCGGCATCCGGGGATCGTCCCATCCGGTGACGTGGCCGCCTTGCACGAGCTCGAGGAGCTTGCGCTTGCTCATGACGGTGTAGGTCAGGTTCAAGCGCGCGAACTCGATCTGCCGCGGCTTCGCGGGTACCGGCAGGTGATCGATCAGCCAGTCGTAGAGCGGGCGGTGGTCCTCGAACTCGAGCGTGCAGAGCGAGTGGGTGATGCGCTCGATGGCGTCGGAGGGCGGGTGCGCGAAGTCGTACATCGGATAGATGCACCAGGTGTCACCGGTGCGGTAGTGATGCTCGCGCCGAATGCGGTAGAGGACCGGGTCCCGCATGTTGATGTTCGGGGATGCCATGTCGATGCGCGCCCGCAGCACGTGTGCACCGTCCTCGAACTCGCCGGCACGCATGCGGGCAAAGAGGTCGAGGTTCTCTTCGACCGAACGGTTCCGGAACCGACTCGCGGTGCCGGGCTCGGTCAGGGTGCCGCGCAGCTCACGCATTTCCTCCGCCGTCAGGCTGTCGACGTAGGCGTCCCCCTGCGTCATCAGATGAACGGCGTACTCGTACAGCTTTTCGAAATAGTCGGACGCGTAGCGCGGCTCACCGTCCCACTCGAATCCCAGCCACCGCACGTCTTCTTCAATCGACTGCGCGTACTCGACATCTTCCTTGGTCGGGTTGGTGTCGTCGAACCGCAGGTTACAGGTGCCGCCGAACTCCCGCGCGATCCCGAAGTTCAGGCAGATCGATTTGGCGTGGCCGATGTGCAGGTAGCCGTTGGGCTCGGGCGGGAACCGTGTCGCGACCCGTCCGCCGTTTCGCCCCTCGGCGACGTTCTCCGTCACGATCGCGCGGATGAAATCGACCGGGGCCACCGGCTCGCGCTCAACTCCGCCGATCGTCGCGTCTGTGTTTCCGTCCATGACTGGCAAGCGCCCATTATAACGGGCTGAGCCACGCCGGGCGCTAGTGTCCCGCCACGGTGGGTCAAAGGCATGGGGACACTCAATCGGGACAGTCAGGATTGAGTGTCCCCATCCGGCACTCTGGCACGGCGGTTGCGAGCGAGGGCGTCTCGCAGGAGGAAGCGATGCCCAGAACCGCACGACTATGGGTGGACGGGTTGGCGTATCACGTGCTGAACCGCGGAAACCGACGCCAGCAGATTTTTTCGCGACCCGCTGACTACGAGTCGTGTTTGACGACGATGGCCGACGGCCTCGAGAAAGTCCCGATTCGATTGTTGTCGTTCACTCTGATGCCGAACCACTTCCACATGGTGTTCTGGCCGAATCAGGCGTGTGAAATTTCTGCGTACATGCGCTGGTTCATGAATGCGCATATCCGCCGACACCATCGCTTCCACGAGCTCTGGGGTACGGGCCACCTCTATCAGGGCCGGTACAAGGCGTTTCCCATCCAGACCGGCGTGCACCTGCTCACGGTGTTGCGATACGTCGAAGCGAATGCGTACCGCGCCGCACTCGTCGCACGCGCGGAGGCATGGCCGTGGTCGAGCCTGTCGCGCCATGCAGCGGCCGACCGGCGGTACCTGCTGTCGACCGGTCCGATCACCAGGCCGGCGAACTGGCTCAGCATGGTGAACGAGCCGCTCCCCCAACCGGTGCGCGACGCACTGCGCAATTCGGCACAACGGCAAGTGGGATTCGGCGATCCGGCCTGGATTCGCAGCCTCGGTTGCCGGGAGGAAACTCCGGTTGTCGACGTGCGGGCCGGCGCGCCGACGGGGACACTCAATCGGGACACTCAAGGTTGAGTGTCCCGATTGAGTGTCCCTGTCTATCCGGGGGTGCGATCCATCTGCTCGAGGGCGCGCACGCCGCTGCGCATCCCGAACCACCAGATCGCGAGGCTCAAGGCTGCGGCCCCTGCGAAGCAGGCGCCGATCTCGATCCGCTGCGTGGTCTCGATCGCGAGACTGCGCAACTGATGGAACAGGTAGACGGACGAGCCCCAGCCGAGGAACGCGATCACGATCAGGATGAAGAGCACGGCCATGACCATGAACGCGACGCCGCCGTACGAACCGGCGACCTGGCTGGCGTTGTCCGCGGCAAAGCGCGGGTAGCGCGCCCCCATGCCGGTCGCGAGACCGACCAGCGCGAAGCTCATGAACACGATCGCCACCGCCGCCACCACCTCGAGAAACATGTCGATCCCGAGGAAGTGGTTCGCAGCAATCGTCAATCCTTCACTGAGCACAACGACCGGCACGAGACCGGTCCAGAATTTCGACCACAGGAAATCGTGCAGCGAGATCGGCGCGCTGCGAATGATCCAGAACGCCGCCCCTTCGGCAGAGACCGCC
>JBDTSX010000188.1:0-8095 GCA_039930925.1 Acidobacteriota bacterium
CGGACAATCGAGAGCGCGCCGACCAGGCTGAAGGCGCGGGCGACGTTGTCGCCGATCACCTGCGTCACCATCGCGATCAGAATCGTCAGCAGGACCAGCGTCACCGTGAACGATTCCGCTTCGTCGTTCATCGGCCGGCAGCGGCGGTAGACCGCCGCGATCGCGAAGCCGAGGGCCATCGCCAGCAGCAGCCGCACGAACAGCAGCAGCAGGCCGCCGGGATCGAACGTGTAGAGCGGCGCGAGCGCGTCAGACATGCGGAGCGGCATCGCCGGCGGGGAGGACGGCAGCCATCGAAGGCCGGATCGCCTCGAGTGCGGTGATACCCAGGCGGTACTTCGACGCGCTCTGCGGCGCGAGCGCGAACTCCTCGACCAGCCGCTTGAAAACGGCCGGCAGGTTGTGGCGGTATTTGAGCTCCAGGATCAACTGTCCTTCGAGGACTGGCTGGCCGGCTTCCGTCGGGTGTAGGACCGGCAGCACGCCCGACCCGTTGCCGCCGTTCGTCCGTTCCCGGCCGATCCTCCGGTCGTGCCGCCACGGGGCGACCTCGAACCCCGCCTGCCCCAGCACCCGCACGTCTTCGTCGAGCGTGAGGCGCGCGGCGCCGTCCGGCGTGATCGCGGAGCGCGCCATGCGCGCGTAGGAGACCAGGCAGACCGGGTTGATTCGCCGCAGCCGCAGGCGGCGCCGGAACCAGTCACCGGGCCACTCCGCGTCGGGCTCCGGGGTCACCAGCCGGTCGAGCGTGTCGAGTCCGACGGTGGTCCGGCGCTTGACCAGGATCCCGGGCTTGCGGAGCTTGCGCTCGAGAAACACGGAGGAGGCGTCGCCGTAGCGGCGGATACGATACTTGCTGCGCCCGAACGAGCCGCGCCGGTGGAAGACGTCCCACTGGCCGGTGTCGAAGTAGAGGCTGGTGGTCCGGTATTCGTCGCCGAACGTCCCGGTCCCGTGCGGGTCCGGCTCCATGTGGAGCCGAGCCCAGTCGCGAATCCTCGCGCCGGTGTCCGCGTCGACGAGGAATTTCACCTCGGAGGCAAAAGGGCGCGTCTCCCGAGCGTGTGGTGACATCGGCTATTGATACGCGATATACCGTGTCGGAGTCAGTGAAAATCCTCAGGAGACCGATTTATTCACCGTTCTGCCACCAATTTGCCACTTGCCGTAACGGGTTCGTCGCGTGGGTATGCTACGGCGTGCCGCTATAATCGGGCGACATGCAGTCGAGAAACGACGCGGCGGCGCTCCGGGCGATTTCGCACCGGGCCATGATTAGCTATGGCCTGGAGCCGGACTGGCCGCCGCAGGCGGATGCGGAGCTCGCCCGCATCACGGCGCGGAGACCGGATCCGCCGGCCCGGCCGGAGCCGCCCGGCGGTCCGATCGACCTCCGCGAGCTCCCGTGGTCCTCGATCGACAATGACGACTCGCGCGACCTCGATCAGCTGGAGGTCTGTATCGAGGACGGCGCGACGCGGCTGCTGATCGCGATCGCGGACGTCGATGGGCTGGTCGCGAAGGGGGGCGCAATCGATGCGCACGCCGAAGCGAACACCACCTCGGTCTACACCCCCGCCCAGATCTATCCGATGCTGCCTCCGCAGCTGTCCACGGACCTGACCTCACTCAACGAAGACGTGGATCGCCACGCCATGGTCATCGACATGACGATCGACGCGGAGGGCCGCCTCACTGCGTCCGACGTCTATCGCGCAGTGGTGCGGAACCGCGCGAAGCTCACCTACGACGGCGTGGCGGCGTGGCTCGACGGACAGGGTCCCGCCCCGAAGCGGTTCGAAACAGTCCCCCAGCTGGAGGCGCAGCTGCGGCTGCAGGATCGCCTGGCTGCGTCGTTGCGCGCCCGGCGGCACGACGATGGGGCGCTCGATTTCGACCGAACCGAGGTCAAGCCGGTGTTCGACGGCGACGAGGTCACGGCCGTGCGCACCGAGGCGCCAAACCGCGCCCGCGACATCATCGAAGGCTTCATGGTCGCCGCCAACGGCGTGACGGCGCGGTACCTGGCCGCGCACGGCGTACCGTCGCTGCGCCGCGTGGTGCGCGCGCCGGATCGCTGGGCCCGGATCGTCGCGCTGGCCGCCGGCTACGGCGTCGAGCTGCCGGCATCTCCCGACGCGACAGCGCTGCAGGGCTTCCTCTCGCGGCGCCAGTCGGACGCGCCGGACGACTTCGGGGATTTGTCGCTGAGCGTCATCAAGCTGCTCGGGCGCGGGGAGTACGTCGCCGAATTACCGTCGGAACAATCCGGACATTTCGCGCTGGCGGTATCGAACTACACCCACTCGACCGCGCCGAACCGCCGGTTTCCCGACCTGGTGACGCAGCGGCTGTTGAAGGCGGCGATCAGCCGCGGCCAGCCGCCGTACAACCTCGGCGCGCTCGAAACCGTCGCCGCGCATTGCACGAAGCAGGAAGACGCGGCCAACAAGGTGGAGCGCCTCGTGCGGAAGGCGGCGGCAGCGCTCTGGATGTCGAATCAGATCGGCAAGGAATTCGACGCGGTCGTGACCGGCGCGTCACCGAAAGGCACCTGGGTCCGGTTGAGCGAAAACCGGGTCGAGGGGAAGCTCGAGCGAGGGACCGCCGGCCTCGATGTCGGGGACCGGCTGCGCGTGCGCCTGATCAACACCAATCCGGAGCGCGGCTTCATCGATTTCGATCGCGTCCCCGGGCCCGGCCGCACGTAGAGCGAGCGTCCGTCGCCGGTGCCGCCGATCACGCTCCCGCGGCGATTCCCAGGTTGATGTGCGCGGTGTGATGCCGGCAGTGCCAGCCGTACATGCGCAGCGCGCCGTCGAGCGTCACCGGTCCCCATTCCGGGTGGACGAACGTCTTCCGGAACTCTGCCTCGTCGAGCCCGCGCAGGAACGCCACCCACCGCCGGTGCAGCCCGTCCAGCAGATCCAGTGACATCGCGATCGGGGCGGACTTCGCCTCGGGCAGCTCCGCCCAGAGCTGTTCCGCGTAAGTCCGGATGACCGGCGCGTCTTCGGTGGCCGCAAGCTTCATCCGCACGTAGGCGTTGATGTGGCTGTCGGGCACGTGATGCACCACCTGGCGGATCGTCCACCCGCCCGGGCGGTACGGCGTGTCGAGCTGCGCGTCGGTGAGCCCGCTCACGAGCGATCGGATCGTGCCCGGCGTGCTCTCGAAGATCGTCAGGATCGCCTCGCGCTCGTTCGCGGGAAGCGGCGAGTTGTCGCGCGGAAGACGGCCGACCGGATACCGCAACGGATCGAGAGTGTCCATCTGCGGTTGAAGTATACGCTGGTCGGTCATTGCATCTTGATGTGTCCGGTCAGCCGTCCGAGCAGCTTGACCGCATAGAGCGCGACCCGGTCGCGCGCCTCGCCCATGTCCGGGCGGCCGTTGCCGACGTGCAGGGCCCACAGCTGATCGACAGCCGACTCGTCCCCTTCCGCCGGATGCAGTGCAATCCAATAGAGCACCTGGATCAACTGATCCTTCGGAATGTCCTCCTGCATGCGGTCGTAGACCACGCTCGCGATGTACCGCTCGATCGGCAGCTGGAACACATCGGGGACAGCGGCCACGTACAGGTAATTGCGGGCGCGCTGCACCGGATCCGCGACTTTGCCAGGCTGCCACTTCGGCAGGTTTTCCCGCACGAACTCGAGGTCGGTGGCGACCTCGGGATCCGGCTCCTCGTCCGCAGGCGCGATCGGCGTGACGATGCCGCTGTCGGGCGGCAGACGATCGAAGACGAGGTCGCGCTCGAGCTGCTCCAGCGTGACCGCCGTCCATGTTGACGGCCCGGTGGCGCTGGCCGGCGGCGCCGTATCGGGTGACGGGGCCGGGGCGGTCGTGGCCGGGACGTCTGGCGTGCGGCCGGCTGTCGGAGGCAGGGCCGGAACCGGCTCGGGCCCTTTGGCGGTGGGAGCGGTCGCCTTGTCGCGGCCCGCACTATTGCCGGTCGCCGGTGCGACCGGGGTCGGAGCGGCTCCAGACGGAGTGCCTGGCGGGCGACTGGGCGCCGCCGTCGGTGCAGGTGTGCTCACCGCAGTCGCGGGTGCAGGCGGAGCAGCGGCTTTCGCCCCGGCGGCATTTCCCGCGGCGATCTCGGCCGCGGACAACTTCGGCGTGATGCCCGGCACCGCCGATCGCGCCGCCGGACTACGCACCACCGCCTGGCTCTCGGGGACCCGGGTGACGATGCGGCCGCGCGATTCGGCGAGGAGCCCGACGCCGGCCCACGCGGCGATCGCCACCGTGACCCACGCCTTGCCGGAGCGAGTCGAGAACCGCTGCTGTGCATCCCAGCGGAACAGCTTCGAGCCCGCCAGGCAGCCCGCCGCACCGATCATCAGCAGGGCGAGCAGGTCGAAGCGCGCGGTGCTGAGCCCGTTGCCGTTGACGCACGACTGAAGCGCTTCGACGGCGTAGCGTCCTGGAAAAAACGCCGAGACGTGCTGCGCCCAGATCGGCAGGCTGTTCAGCGGGACGGCGACCCCGCCAATGATCAGCATCGGCAGGAAGATGCACTGACCGAGAGCCTGCACCGCCGGGACGTTGTCGGCCATCATCGCCATCACCAGGCCGAGGCCGACGAAGCCGAACGACACGAACGTGAACGCGACCGCGAGATCCAGCGGGTGCGCCGGCATCGGCATCCCGAGCGCCAGCGCCAGCGCGAGCTGCAGCAGGGCCGAGGTGACCAGGATGCAGTACCGCGCCACAATCGTGCTGACCACCAGGGTCGCGGTGGACACCGGCGCCAGCCGGTAGCGGCGCCAGACCCCACGCTCCCGTTCGCTCACCATCGTCGTGGGCAGTCCGAAGCAGGCGCCACCGAGCACGCCGACCGTGAACAGCTCGCCCATGTGCCGCACCAGCGGGACGTTCTCGTGGCGGTAGAGGACCCAGAACGCAATCAGGAAGATGAGCGGGAACAGATAGCTGTAGAGCAGCGCCATCTTGTTGCGGTAATGGAGCCGGAGGCTGAGGCGAAACTGCTGGAGCATTCCGTTCATGGTGTGTGCGCGCGGCTGCGATGAATGGCGTCAGTCCCGCAGGCTCTCGCCGGTCAGCTCGATGAACACGTCCTCGAGCGTGGCTTTTCGCACCTGCAGCTCGGCAATCTCGATGCCGCGGGCGTCGAGGAGCTTGAGGAGCTCTGCGAGGGTGCGGGTGATCTCGACGGTGCGGAAGGTGGCCCGGTCGTGGTCGCAGGTCAACCCGTCAACTCCCGGCAGGGCCGAAAGCCAGAGCGGATCGAGCGGCTGCACGGTGGCGAGCGAGACCGACTGCATCGCGGTCGAGCGGGACATCAGCTCGCGCGGCGTGCCGGTCGCGACGATCCGTCCACGATCGATGATCGCGATCCGATCGCAGAGTTGTTCGGCCTCCTCGATGTAGTGAGTCGTCAGCAGCACGGTGTGGCCGTCCTGCTTCATCCGTGCGATTTCCGAGTGCAGTTCGCGTCGGGACTGCGGGTCGAGCCCGGTGGTCGGCTCGTCCAGAAAGACGAGCTCAGGCTTATTGATGAAGGCGAGGGCCAGGGCGAGACGCTGGCGCTGGCCGCCGGAGAGCGTGTCGAACGGAGCGTCCCCCTTGGGACCGAGCGCGAAGCGATCGAGCATCTGCTGCGGTTCAGCGCTGTCGCGGTAGAACGAGCCGAACAGGGTCAGCGCTTCGCGCGGCGTGATCTTGTCCTGCAAGGCCGTGGTCTGGAGCGCCGCGCCGATCTTCTGCTTGACGTCCTGTGGCCGCTGGCGCGCGTCGATGCCGCACACTTCGATCTCGCCGGCATCGGGCTCGCGCAGTCCGATGATGCACTCGACCGTCGTGGTCTTTCCGGAGCCGTTCGGACCGAGCAGTCCGAAGATCTCGCCATCGTCGATCTTGAAGCTGACACCCTGCGCGGCCTGGATATCGCCGTACCGCTTCCGCAGATCCTGCACCACGACTTTCGCAGCCATCGACGCAGGATAACACCAGGCGAGGATCGAGGCCCGGGGTCCGGGGTCCGGGGTCCGGGGTCCGGGGTCCGGGGTCCCAGGGTGGTCCAACGCGCGGACGAGGCGAGCCGTACGCCAACCCCACGGCCGCCAAACAGCAGAGTCGATCTTCGATTGAGAGCCAGGCCGGCCGTCCGCCAGCGTTCCCGACCGGGTCATTTTTGTATCCTGCAGCCATCCGCGCGTGTGATTTGTACGGGCCGGATCTTGGCCCATGGCCGCCTCACGTACGGCCATCGGCGTAAAACCGGTTTACTTCCCAAGTTCAGTGCACGCGCACGCATCTGGCGCACCACTTGCTCCTGAATCCAGTACCGATAAACGACAACGGCATTGGGGTGCCCCATGGAATTTCCGCTACTGGTGGAACGTGTGCAATCAGAGTTCAATGAGATGCCGGGTCTGCGGTTGACCCCGGCTCAAGCGGCGCGGCTGCTCGGTCTTGCCCCCCGCACCTGTCAGAGAGTCATCCAGGCGCTGGTCCGCGCGGAATTTCTGCGCTGGACCGCCGACGGCAGCATCGTCCGGGCAGATGCGGATTGCCGCACCGCCGGGTCGTGGAGTTTGTAGGTTTTCCACGACTGACGGACAGTTCTGTCTGCGACACGGCCCTTGCAACTAGGCGCGCGCGGAGTCTGGCTCCGCCGCGCCGTCCAGCCGGCCACTTCCCATCCGGTCATCGAATCCCGAGCTTGCTTGCCGACCGCTTGTCCTTCCGCCTGAAGGCGGAAGCCACGGGCTTTTCAGGCGGAAGCCACGGGCCGGGCGGTTGAATGCCACGGGCTCGAGCAATGAGATGCGCCTACACATGAACTTGTGGCGTCCGCCTTCAGGCGGAAGATCAGGGTGAGCAGGAGTTGAATGCCGAGTTCCTGGGCGAGTGCCTCACGGGCTCAAGATCACTGACAATATGCCATGCGGATCGCGCTCGCTCAACTCAACCCCATCAGCGGCGACATTCAGGGGAACACCACCAAAATCATCGACGCCATCGACGCCGCCCGTCAGCGTGGCGCGGATCTGATCGTCACGCCGGAGATGGCGCTCCCGGGCTACTGCATCGGCGATCTGGTCGAGGACGCGGGCTTCCTGGCCGCCAACGAACGCGCCATGCAGCGAATCGCCGCGGCGGCTCGCGGGATCACGGCCGTGGTCGGGTTCATCGACGTCGATGCGTCGGCGCGCAGCGAAAGCGGTGCAGTGCGCCGCTACAACGCCGCTGCCGTGGTGTGCGAGGGACGGGTGCTGCAGCGCGCGCACAAGTCTCTCTTGCCGAGCTATCGGTATTTCGACGACAAACGGTTTTTCATGCCGGCGGAGCGGCGCGAACCGGTCGCCATCACCCACCGCGCCGGGACGCTGCGTATCGGCGTGTCGATCTGCGAAGACCTGTGGGACGAGTTCTACCACGTGAAGCCCCTCGCCGAGCTCGCGCAGAAAGGGGCCGACATCCTCCTGAACCTGAACGCGTCGCCGTTCTGTCCGGGCAAGCGGCACGAGCGCGACGCGATGATCCGGCGCCACGTGAAGCAGCTGCACAAGCCGCTCATCTACGTCAACACCGTCGGCGCCGCCGACAACGGCAAGAACATCATTCCGTTCGACGGCGAGAGCCTGGCCTACGACGCCGAGGGACGGCTGATCGCGATTGGCCGGCAGTTCCAGGAAGACCTCCTGATCGTGGACGTGGATCCGGCCGCGGGCCACCGCGCCCCGGTGGGTCTTCCCGCCATCGACCACGATCGCGAGACCTACGACGCGCTGACGATGGCGCTCCGGGATTACATGGCCAAGACCGGATTCAGCCGGGCCGTGGTCGCCGTATCCGGAGGCATCGACTCGGCCCTGGCCCTGGCCATCGCCGCCGATGCGCTCGGGCCGGAGCAGGTCGTGGCCTACAACCTCCCGTCGCGCTTCAACAGCGAAACGACCAAGACGATTGCGGCGAAGCTGGCCGGCGCATTGGGCGTCCGTTACGGCGTCATTCCGATCCAGGCACTCGACGAGCACGTGCGCGCGGAGTTCGAGCAGCACGCCCACCCGATCGTGCAGGACTTCACCCGCGAGAACCTTCACGCGCGAATTCGCGGGCT
>JBDTSX010000189.1:0-8087 GCA_039930925.1 Acidobacteriota bacterium
TGGCCATATTTGAGGAAGGCGCAACGATGCCAGCCGGGATGCCCCGCCCGGGAATCATGTGACGAAGCACGCTTCCAGGGCACTAGTCCCGTGGGGCAGCCAGCGCGGAGCTACTCGTCGAGGACAAACGTGACCATCATGTTGACCTGGTACTCGGTGATGCGGCCCTGCTCACAGCGCACGTGCTGCTCCTTGATCCACGCCCCCCGGATATTCCGCAGAGTCTTGGACGCCCGCGTGAGGCCCTGCTGAATTGCATCCTCGAAACTCTTCGACGAGGTCGCGCTGATCTCCGACACCTTGGCGACAGACATGTCCATCCTCCTCGTGCGTGCGCCGATGCTCGTCACACCCGGATGACGGCGATCGTGCACGTGACCGCGTTCATGATAGACCACTCCGCCGGTGCCGACAGCAGTCGCAGCCTGGCTCAGCCAGACTACAACGCGAGTTCTGGCAAGCCGCTCGTGGCGTCCGGCTTCAGCCGGACGACTGCGGTTGGGCGACTGTGGCGGCAGGGATCGGGATACGCCTGACGGAACGTTCAATTCAGGACGGGGGAGCATCCGGCGTGGTGCGCCGGTGCGGCGGTGGCGACCAGGGAGATCGACGGACCGTGGGCGCGGCCCGAGGCACGGGCAAACAGCACGGCGTCATCGTCGGCGTAGATGCGGCGCCACCGCGTGTCCTCGAGGACGGGGCCGACGGCGGCGCTGTCGGACGGGACCAGGAGCAGGTCCGTGTCGTAGCGCAGGGGCGTCCCCGCATCGACGGACGGAGCCGGGTCTGAATAGAACTTCAAGTTCTCGAGGACCATCGCTCGAGAGTAGAGGGAGATGTTGCGGCCGTCCATCGACACGCGCACCGACGGGTACAGCTCCCACGTGATGTATGCGCCCCACCACAGCGGCGTGTACAGGTTTGCGGCGATGGCGTGCTCGCGCAGGAATTGCACCGCTCCGCAGGGGTGCGTGCGCCCGAGCACCCGGCCGTCCGCGCGAATGGCGGGAAAGGGATTCGCCACCACGATACCGAGCGTCAGGCACACCGGGACCGCGGCGAAGCCACGGACGATGAACCACAGTCGGCGCGACAGGACCAGCGCCGCCAGCTCCGGACCAATCCGTCCGCCGAGCAGCGCGACCACCGGGCCCGCCCAAATCGCCGCGAGCGGCACGTGCCGTACGGAGAGATACGACATCGCGATCAACGGCACGGCGCTCGCAACCCACGGCCACACTGGGGGATCGTCGGGCCGCCGCAGGCGATGGGCCAGCCAGCCGGCCAAGGTCAGCGTCGCGCTGATCAGCGTCAGCATCACGGCGGACCAGGGGTCGTTCGACAGGGATGCCGGTCCCCATTCGGCAATGTAGCGCCGGTTGGTGCCGTGTGACAGTTCGGTGAGGATGTAGCCCCACAGGCGGAATCCGAGAGGCGTGACGAACGTGGCGGCCGCCGCTGCGAGCAACGTTGCCCACAGGCGGCGCGTCCCGTCAAAGAGGCGTGCCGGAGTGTAGCGCTGCGCAGCCAGGTTCTCGGCGACCCGCACCAGGATGGCGAGTCCCACCGCACCGAGCCCGGCCACGAACCCGCCATGGGTGTTGGCCCAGACGAGCATGGCGATCGGAAGGATCCACAACGGCGCCCGCCGGCGAATCAGGAATCGAAACAGCACGGCGACGAACAGCGCGAAAAACGCGAACGTGAACAGTTGGGGGCGGAAGAGAAAAAATCTGGAGAGGGTGGAGGCACAGAGCAGAAACGCTGGGACCCACACGAACGGGCTGGCGGGGGCGAGACGGATGGCGGCAAACAGAAAGTACAGGGCGGCGCCGCCCACCGCGCACTTGAGCGCGATGAGGCCCACCGGGCCGGCCCAGGCGTACGCGGTCCACAGCGCAAGCTGCGCCAGGTACTCGAACGTGACCCAGGTGAACGCCGCCGACGTGTACGCGAACGGATCGTGGACGCCCGTCGCTCCGCGCTCGGCGAATAGCCGTCCGTAGGCGAGGTAGCCATACAGGTCAGGGTCAACCTGGCGCATCGAATAGAGGCAGACCGCCGCCCCGGTCAGCGCGACGACGCAGGCGAGTCGCGTCAACCAGACCGGGAGTGCCACCGGTCCGGCGTCTCCCGCCGCGACATCGGGTGTGGCTGCGGTGGGGCAGGGATTGCGCATCGGATCCACGAGGAGAGAGCAAGCGGGGGACCATGCGACCGGTCCCGCGATTCAGCGGGTCACGCCGCGAATCGGCTCGTTGGGTGGACGTTGCAGCGAACGATTTTGTCGGTGCCGCACAGGACCTGTAATCCTCCAGGCTCCGGGCGCTGAGACCGATGCCGGCGCTGGCGCGCGAGCTCACGGGCAACCGCGCGACATTCCCTACCGGGCCCCTGGTTTGCTGCCGGTGGCTTTCCGTCGCCACGCCGCCGCACAACGTCATGGTTCCGGTGGCTTCCGCCTTCAGGCGGAAGGACAACGTTGTGGTTTCTGTGTCCGTCGTCGGGCGGAAGGACAAACGTCATGGTTCCGGTGGCTTCCGCCTTCAGTCGGAAGGACAAGCGTGCTCGATGCACGATTCCCCGAGTGTCTATATTGCGAACAGCCGCCGGCGAGGTGATGAACAGATCGGCTCGACGGAGGCTGGCTCCTACTATTGAAGGCAGCCTCGCCGATTTCCGCGCCCAGCGCTCACCACCAGAAGCTGCATCTACCTTTGAATCTGTGGCTTGGGGGCACGGCCAGTGAGCCGAGCGGTCAACGGCTGGACCATCGTCGTGGTGGAAAACGATGACCGACGGGCAGAATCCCACCTGAACAGTTGCCAGCTGTGGTGGAATCCTGTACAATCCGCCTCGCCCCCACAGTTTCCGAGTCCTGTCGTTTCAGGGCTCGATTCGCGAAGTCCCGGCAATGCGCGCGCATGACGGGGCGATGGTCAGCATGGGACGAGGTGTGCCCTGAATCTGAAACCGGTACCACGTCGAAGGGTTCATCGCGGCGACCATCCCGAGCGCCCGTCCGACGGTGCACGGCCGAGGGAATATCAGCGGCCCGCCACTCGTGGGGAAGACTCGTGACTCACGTCGCGGCACAACTTGTCGAGCGAGGGGAACGAGCGCGAGGGGGGCTGCGGCGCGTGTTGTCAGCCGTGGCCGATTACGGTAAAATCCCCCTCCTTCTCCGCATCATGCGATTGCCGCTCCACAGGCTTGGAACTGCGCGTGCGTCGTGCTGCGCGGTGCTGCGTCGCTCGTCTCGACACGACGCGCCCGGCTGCGCGCCGTGGACTGGCCTGCCGCGTTTTCCGGGCGTGCTCGGACGATGTTGTCGTGCACCGCTCCCGTTCACACGCGTAACTCGTACCTGGGGTTGGGATTGAACGCGCCACGTCACTGCTTCCGCTCTGCTCCTCTCCTGCTCGCCCTCCTGATTCTCAGCCTGCCGGCGCTCGGGCAGGCGCAGGAGAAGCGTCCCGACCAGGCGACGCCGCCCAACGCGGAACAACAGCCGTTCACCGCGCCCTCACCATCGCAATCGGCGCCGTCCTCGGGTGCGGCCGCCGACGCGCAGGACTACCGCATCGGCCCCGGCGACGTCCTGGCGATCCGGTTCTGGCGCGACAACGATCTCTCCGCGGAAGTGGTGGTGCGGCCGGACGGGTTGATCACGCTGCCGGTCCTCAACGAAGTCGAAGCGGTCGGCCTCACCACCGAGGAGCTGCGCGAGCGGGTGGCGGAAAAAGCGCTGAAGTTCGTGACGCAGCCGCCGGTCGTGAGCGTGTTCGTGCGCCAGATTCGCAGCCGCAGCGTCTACATCACGGGACGCGTGGTGCGGCCCGGCACCTACTCCCTCAATGGACCGCTGACCGTCGTGCAGTTGATTGCGCTCGCCGGCGGGCTGGGTGAGTACGCCAAGTCCAAGGAAATCGTGATCCTCCGTGCCGAGGGGGACAAACAGGTCAGTTTTCGTTTCAACTACAAAGACGTCGTCAACTTGCGGGCTTTGACTCAGAACATCGCGCTCAGACCTGGGGACACCGTGATCGTCCCGTGACCCCGCTGCCATCGAGCCGGAGGCGTGCCCGGCCGTCGCGCCTCTTCGTTCGGGCGGCCATGATGTTCGTCGTGTGTGTCTCGATCGGGGGCTCCGCGCAGGCCCAGGAGGTGCCCCGGCCGTTTCGTGGGCTGTTCCGGGCGAGCGACGATCCCCGCAACGCGCGGCAGCAAGTGGAACTGGCCGGGACGCTGTTTGCCGGGTGGGTGCAGGCGGACATCGCGGCGCCGCCAGTGCTGGTCGATCAGCGGCTGCTCAACGCGTCGTACGTCGGCGTCGGCAGCGTCCTGGCGTATGGCTTCATGGGGCGGATCGCGACGGTCGAATCGCTCACGGGCGGCACCTGGCAGCACTATTCGACGCTGCCGGGTTTTCGGCCGACGCGGTATTTCGAGCGCGCCCAGCTGCGGGTCAAGGTTCGTCCCCACACCGAGGTGCGGCTTCGGGGAGACGTCCTCTATTCGCCGTACTACTCGCTCGGGCTGACCGGCGACCCCGACGCAGAGGCGGGGGCGCTCACACCCGACGCGCAGGAGCCGTTCGTGTTGACGCGCGAGAACATCCGGGTCGATGCGCAAGTCGAAATCGTCCATCGGCCGTCGCCGCGGTCGGAAGTGGCGGCGGATTACATCTTCGCGGATACGAAATTCCTGAACGAGGGATTTCACCTGAGGAGCCATCAGGCAGGGGTGCGCTACCGGCGGAACATGACCGAGCACGCCCATCTGCGGCTCGGGTACCGCTTTCAACAATGGAGCTTTGCCGAGGCGGACGCGCCGACGCTCCGGGGACACGATATCAACGTGGGCATCGATTACAACCGCGCCCTGCCGTCCTCGCCGCGCACCCGCGTCGGCGTCGACTTCGGGTCGACCGTCGCCAAGCAACCGGGCACCACGCGCGTGGACGTCACCGGCGCCGCGTTCATCGCGCGGCGGCTGTCGCCGCTGTGGGTCACGTCCGCGGTGTATACGCGCGCGGTGGATGCGCGGGCCGGGATCACGCAGCCGGTGTACTTTTTTTCGAACACCGCGGCGTTGAGCCTCGCCGGGATCGTCGCCCGGCGGGCCCTGGTCCGGCTCGTGGGGAGTTACGTGCGCGGCACGTTCAGCGCGGGCCCGCTGGACGACCACAGCCGCTCGTGGAACGGCACCGCGGGCGTCAGCTTCCGTCTCAAAGGCGTGACGGCGCTCTTCGCTCAGGCGACGGCGAGCACGCTGCGCGTGTCGGAACGTCTCAGGAACATCACAGGCCTGCCGGTGATGGTGGACCGCGTGGCGGTCACTGGCGGACTGACGATCTGGCTCCCCTTGGTTCGGTGAAGAGCAACGATATATGGTTCCAGGCCGCCGCTACACGCCTCGTTATCTGTCCGGGCTGGTTCGCCGGCGGTGGGCGCTGGTCGCCGTGCCGCTGGTCATCGGCGCGGCCCTCGCCACCTTGATCGCGCGCCGGCTGCCGGACGTGTTTTATGCCCAGGCGACGGTGCTGATCGTCCCCCAGCAGATTCCCGAGAGCTACGTCCGCTCGACGGTGACGCTGCCGATCGGCGAACGCCTGCGCTCGACCGCGCAGGACGTCAAGAGCCCGGCGACGCTGGCGCCGCTGATGGACGAGTTCAAGTTGTACGGCAACCTCCGGCGGACGGCTCCTGCTGATGCGCTCGTCGCCTGGATGGCGCGGAACGTCCGCATCGAGCAGGTCCGCCCCGACACCCTCATCGTCGGCTTCTCCGGCTACGATCGCACCGCGGTCGCCAAGGTCGCCGACCGGCTGGTCCACCTGTTTATCGACGCCACGCTCAGAAATCGTGAGGATCTGGCGGATGGCGCGAGCCGGTTCCTCGATGCAGAAGTCGAGAGTACCCGCGCCCGTCTGGCCGCCCAGGAGCGTCGCGTGCAGGAGTTCCGTGAAACCTACGCCGGCGAGCTGCCGACGCAGGAGCCGGCGAACCTCCAGATTCTGCAGGGCGGACAGGCGCAGCTGCAGGGCGTGATGGAGGCCCTGCGGCAGGATCGCGATCGCCTCGCCCAGGTCCAACAGCAGTTGGCTGGGGAGCAGCAGGCCGTGGACGACGCCAAGGCGGCCAGTGCGGCCAAGTCTGAGGCCGACGCCAACGCGGCGCTTGCGACACCGGGAACCCCGGCTTCTCCGGCACCTCCCGCGGCGGGCGAAACGCCCGAAGCCGCCCAGCCCGATCCGCTGCGGATTCCAGCGGGGCCGGCCGACCAGCGGCTGGCGTTTGCGCGGGTGCTGCTGGTCCAGCTCCTGAAGAAGTACACGCCCGAGCATCCGGACGTCGCGCGTCTGCAGGCGGCGATCGTTGATCTGGAAAAAGCCGCCGCCACCGGCGCCGCGAATGCCCGGCCGAACACGCCGGCCGGCGCGGCGATCGCGAATGCGCGGCTGGCGGCCCTCGACGTAGAGCTGAATCGGCTCGAGCTGCGGATTGCCGACAAGGAAAAGCTCGAAAAGCGGATCCTCGACGGCATTGCCATCTATCAGGCCCGCGTCGAAGCCGTGCCGAGCCGCGAGTCCGAGTGGACCGCGCTGACCCGCGACTACCAGACGCTGCAACAGAGCTATGCCTCCCTGCTGGCCAAGAAAGAGGCGTCGCGACTGGCCGCGAACCTCGAGCGTCAGCGGATCAGCGAACAGTTCAAGATCATCACTCCGCCGGTGACGCCCTCGCAGCCGGTCAGCCCGAATCGGGGCGGGATCGTCCTGGTTGGGATTCTGCTCGGGCTCGGTCTGGGCCTCGTGCTGCCGATTTTCCTGGAGCTGACGGACTCGACGCTACGCGGCGAGACGGAGGTCGTCGCCGCCCTGCGGCTGCCGGTGCTCGCCATGCTGCCGCGCATCCTCACCAGGGCGGATCGCCGGCGTCGTCAGCTGAGACGCGTCAGCATCGGTATCGCCGCCGCCGTCGTCTTTGTGACGGCGGCCGCATGGCATTGGCGGTAGGTGGGGCATGTATCAGGAATTTTTCGGCCTCACGGCCGCCCCGTTCGAGCTGACACCGGATCCCCGGTTCCTTTATCTGCCGCCCCGTCACCAGGAGGCGTTGACCGTGATCCAGTACGCGATCCGGGCGCAGAAAGGACTGACGGTCCTGACCGGCGAGGTCGGCCTGGGCAAGACGACGCTGATCCACGCCGCGCTGGCGCAGCAGCGGGAGGTGCCGACCTGGCCCCTCATCCTGAGCAATCCCGCACTGAACCGCGATGAGTTTTTCGAGGCGCTGGCCGACGGGTTCGAACTGGGCTCGGGTGGCTCGAAAACCGCCTTGCTCCGCCGGTTCGAAGCGGCCCTCGTCGGATGCCGAGAACGGGGCGTCCACGCGGCCCTCATCGTTGACGAGGCGCAGACGATGAGCACGGAGATGCTGGAGGAGGTGCGGCTGCTCGGAAACGTTGTCAGCGCGGGCGGTCAGATGCTGTCGATCATCCTGGTCGGCCAGCCCGAGCTCGCGCAGCGCCTCGACGAGCCGGCGCTGCGGCAGTTGAAGCAGCGCGTTGCGCTGCGCTGTGCGCTGTTGCCGCTCAACCCGCGCGAGACATCCGAGTACATCACGACGCGCGTCAGCGCGGCCGGTGGTACCCGGGAGCTGTTCACGCCTGAGGCGGTGACGCTGATCCATACGGCGAGTCAAGGCGTCCCGCGGTTGATCAACGCGATCTGCGACGGCGCGCTCATGACGGGTTTTGCGTGCGACCAAAATCCGGTCGGCGGCGCGATCATCCAGGAAGTCTGCCGTGATCTGGACGTCAGCATCCCGGCGCACATGACCACTCAGGCGTATCAATCCGCGCCCCGGACCCCGGACGCCGCGTACCCTGTTTCTGTGCCGGCAACGGCAGGTGCTGTACCCATGAGCCGACTTCACGAAGCGGTACGGCGTACCGAGGGGGCGCCCCCGGCCGCTGTTCTTCCGCTGGCGACGTACCCGACCGTCCCCGCTCCCTTGGCGTTCGACCCGGCACTGGCGCCGGTGTCGCGGTTCCGACTGCGGCAGCCACCAACGCCACGA
>JBDTSX010000190.1:0-8076 GCA_039930925.1 Acidobacteriota bacterium
GATCGGCGGCTTCTTCAAGTTCCACTTCGGTTCGCAGCCGATCACGCTGCAGGTGGACGATCCGAAGAGCCCGCTCACCGCCATGTTCAAGCAGCCGCTGCAGTTGACCGGCGAGATCTACACCTTCGGGATGGAGACGTGGTCCCGCCAGAACCTTCACCTGCTGACGAGCATGGACTATTCGAAAATGAGCGACACCGACAAGGCGAAGGAGTCCTATCCGCGCAGCGATCACGACTACGGGCTCACCTGGATTCACCGCGACGGCAACGGACGGGTCTTCTACACCGCGTTCGGCAACGAAGAGAAGACGTTTTTCATCGAGCCGATCAACGAGCAGCTGCTCGCGGGGCTCCAGTACGCCCTCGGCGACCTGGAGGCGGACGACAGCCCGAGCGTCAAGCCGGGCACCAGGTAGGCGATGACGACCTCGATGCGGCTCGGATCCCTGTTGCTCGTCGTCTTCGGCTGTGCGCTCGTCGCGCAGGAGGAGACGACACTCGACGGCCGGCCGGTGCGGATCCTGTCGAACGACAAGCTCGCGCTGGCGGTCCGCTCCATGGGCGGCACGATGACCCAGATCCTGAGGACGGACGATCCGGACCAGCTGAACCCGCTTCAGGGTCTCGGGCATTTCGTGTGCGTGGACGGCTTCGGGCCGGTGTCGCCCGAAGAGCGCGCCGCAGGTCTGCCGGGGCACGGCGAGGCCCACCGTGTCCCCTGGGCGATGTCGTCCTCCGAAAAGCAGGACGGCACGTTGAGCGTCACCTTCACGGCGACGCTCCCCATCGTCCAGGAAACATTCCGGCGGACGTTCCGGCTGGTGGACGGCGAGGCCATCGTCTACGTGGACAGCGAACTGGAGAGCCTGCTCGGCTTCGATCGGCCGGTCAACTGGGGCGAGCACGCCACCATCGGCGGACCGTTTCTGGAGCCGGGCCAGACCGTGACCGAGATGTCGGCGAAGCGCGCGTCGACCCGGTCGTACGCGTCCGAAGCGGTCGACCCGCCCGACCACCACAATCTGGCGGACGACAAGGAATTCACCTGGCCCATGGCCCCGACTGCCACCGGCGACCTGATCGACGTGCGCACGGCGCCCACCATCACGCCGGTGATGGACCAGACGACGTCGTTGATGGACCCGTCGCGGCGGCTGGTCTTCGTGGCCTCGTTCCATCCCGGGACGCAGGCCGTGTTCGGCTACGTCTTCCGCCGGGAAGAATACCCGTGGACGCAAATCTGGGACTCGTACCAGGGCGAGGGCAAGCGCGCCTCTCGCGGCATGGAGTTCGCCGCGCAGCCCTACGATCTGCCCCGGCGCGACGTGATCGATGCGAACACGATGTTCGGCGTGCCGACCTACCGCTGGCTGCCGGCGAAATCGAAGATCAGATCCAGCTTCGTGATGTTCTACACGAAGGCGCCGGACGGCTTCACGCGAGTGGACGACGTGGTACTGGCGGACGGGAACATCACGATCGCGGATCGCGCGTCAGGGAAGACGATCGTCCTCAAAGCGTCGCGAGGGTTGTAGCGGCCGGGGGCACCGTGTCAATCGCCGACAGCATCGTTCCAGAGCTCTTCGTGGAAGCCGCTCATACCCTGGCGCGAGCGCGTCGACCATGCGCGGCCGCTCGATGTTGGGCGGCTTGCGTCCATCGAGAACTTGCCCTGCTCGATGCCATAACTCATATGGGCGTCACCTTCGGCCAGGTGCCTCCGGCATCGGGACGGAAGTCGTACTGCGACGCCGGCAGCGCGCGCAAGAGCTTCACGGTGCTCGCGCCCTCGCGATCCCACGCACTCAGGAACATTGCGAGCTCATTCATCGCCGTCTGACCCCTCCTCGTAAAAAGTCACCGCCGGCCCGCGACGAGCGGAACGCGTCACGTCGGGTTCGCCCGCGGCGCGCCAAATACCGCTGCCGAAGACCGCTACTGTGTCGGCCGCGCGGGGGTCCTGGGAGCGTACGCCTTGCTGTAGCCGTTCCGGGTATTGGTGATCGTAAAGCTGCCATCCGGCTGCGCCGCGATCTTGAGCCAGTATGCGGGCGTGTGCGCGGCGGCATTGTTTCCGCCGCGCCCGGCGGGTGCAGGCCCGCCGGCGAGCGCCTGGGTGCCGGGAGCAGGCGGGCCACCGGCAGCGGGCGGTGCTCCGGGCGCGGGAGTCGCCGCGGGCGGAGTGGCCGGCGCACCTGCCGCGGGCGCTCCTGCTGGCGGCGGTGCGGCACCGGCGGGCGGCGTGCCTGCGCCCTGACCACGACCCGGGCCGGCGCCGCGCGGGGGGGCCGTCAGGATGGCCGCGATCGTCGCCGGGTCGTCGATGTTCGCGATGAACACCCCCGCGCTGTTCAACTCCGTCCCCAGATTGTAGGACCAGTGCATCTGCCATACATCTTCCAGGCCGGGTGACGAGCGCACGGTCTTCATGGGATCGACGGCCGCGCCCTTGCGCGTGCCGTTCTGCTCGACGACCACACGCGGCTGGAGCCCGTGCACGAACGGCAGCGAGCCGGAGGCAATCGCGCCGTGACTGCTGGCGAACATGAGATCGACCGTGCCGATCGGATTGGTCGGGCACATCAGCTCGAGCTCCACCGTACGCCACATGTCGCCGAAGTCGAGCAGGCGGAACTGACCGAGGATAGCCACGCTGCCCACCGACTGCGCGTCATCCGGATCGTTCAGCCCCTCTGCGGTCGTCATCGGCGTGAAGCCGGTGCAGGCCGGATTCGGCTTGCCGCCGCCCGGCAGCGGCGGCGTCTTCAGCACCTTCCCGGCGGCCGTGACAATCCGCCAGTCGATCCCGGTAATCGGCACCCGGTCGCCCGGCTTCACGACGAGATGTTTGGCTTTGCCGTAGGCCTCCGCATATCCCGCTTGAAAATCACGGACCTGCTCGGCCGGCTTGGTGATCGGCGGGCCGCCCGGCGCCGCGGCCACTTGCGGCACGGCCGGGCCCTCGACCGTCGGCCCGTGATCGACGAACGTGCCCACGGGAATCCGCTTGGCCAGCTCCAGCACGTTGCCGACGTGGTCGACGTGGTAATGCGTCGCGATCAGGTAATCGAGCCGGGTGATGCCGGAGTCCGCGATGGCCGCCATGATCCGATCGAGGTCCCTCGCGCCGGGAAAGCCGGTGTCGATCAGCAGTGACTGACCGGTCGGCGTCACGTAGAGCGCGGCCTTGCCCCCCTCGACGTCGATGACCCAGACTTGCAGCGGCTTCCCGCCGTTTCCCTGGGCGGCGGCGAGCGCCGCGCCGAGCACGACGGTGGCAAGCAGGGCTGTCGCGAGGCGCTTCATCGAACTCTCCCTTGTGTTGTGCGTGATCGACCGACCGAAGCCACATCGCACGCGCGCGATCCGGGCATCGGCATTATAGTGCGCGCGCCCTTTCGAAGGCCCGCCTTGGCGGTCGGGAGGTCGACGTCGGCCGACAACGCAACTCCCGGCACTATCGCCGCGCATCCGTGATCGGCGTCACGGTGAGCCGGCGGTACCAGATCTTGCCGTCGTTCCCGACCACCATGATCGGCCCCGGCTCGAGTTCGTTCGCGTCGAGCGCATTGCCGGTGATTGCGTCGAGCGTGGTGTTGTCGTGCACCTTCTGCCCGTTCAACGTCACCGTGATCTTGTTGGCGACGATGACGCCGTCCATCGTGTTCCATTCGTGGTCGGGCTTGCTGGCATTCACGAGCGGCGCGATCCGGCCATACACCGACATGTGGCTGATCTGATCGACCGGCCGCCCCATGTCGCCGAGCACCTGCATCTCGTACCGGCCGCGCCAGTAGATGCCGCTGTGGCTGCCGTTGTCGAGCCTGTACTCCGCGTGAATCCGGTAGTCCAGGAACTTCTGGGTCGAGATCAGGTTGCTGCCCGGCGGCGTGTTCGTGGCCAGGCCGTCCGCAATGGTCCAGGGATACTCAGGCCGGACGAGCGTCCACGCGTCCATGGACTTGCCGTCGATCAAGTCGACCGGCGTGCCAAAGGTATGACGGGCGTTGGCGTCCGCGGGCGGCCAGCGAGGCGGCCGCGCGCCGACGAACGCGACCGTGGTGGCGCCGTTGGTGATGGTGCCGGACAATTTGTCCCCCTGCAGACGGGCCCGCCCTTCCGGTCCCGGCCCGGCGCGCCGCGGCGCACCCTGGAACACCAGCTCGCCGTTCTCGACCCTGGCGGCAGCGAGCTTGTTCGGACTGCCGCCGCGATTGAGGAACGTGCCGCCCAGCTGTCCCCCTTCCTCGGTGATCTCCAGCCAGTACACGGCGGCGGCGTTCGTCCCGGTGCCGGTCAGATTCCACCGACCGAGGAACGGATTCTGCTGCGCGCCGGCTGACGGTCCCAACCAGGCGACCGCGGCGACGAAGGGCAGCGCCAAACCGGCGAGACGAACTCGAGTTGTCATGGTCTCTCCCATCTTCCGCCTGTCTCGCCCATTCCGCCCCGAAGGCGGAAGGACAGGTGTCACTCCTCCGCGGAATTCGAGATACCGCTCCCGGGTGCCAGAGCCTCGTCCCCGTTCGCGCATGATATCTTCCACGCACGCGTTCGTGAATCGAACATTTACATGCCGCTGAAGCTGCTGTTCATCGGGGGCACCGGGAACCTGTCGATGCCTTGTGTGCAACTCGCCGCCGCGGAGGGGCATGCGGTCACGGTCCTGACCCGCGGCACGCGTGACGCGGACCTGCCGGAATCGGTGATCCGCGTCACCGGCGATGGCGCGGACCGGTCCACGCTCGCCGGCGTGGCCGCACAACACTTCGACGCCATCGTCAACTTCGTCGCCTTCGACGCCGCCGACGTGCGCCGCGACATCGAGGTGTTCGGCGGCCGCACGGGGCAGTACGTCTTCGTCAGCTCCGCCGCCGTCTACCGTCGGCCGCCACCATCCTACGTCGTCACCGAGGACTCGCCGCTCGGCAATCCACATTGGGAGTACGCGCGGAAGAAGATCGATGCCGAAGACCGGCTGCGCGTGGCCCACCGCGACACCGCCTTCCCCATGACGATCGTCCGTCCCTCGTACACCTACGGGCGATCCTGGGTGCCGACGACGAGCGGGTCCGACTATACGGTCGTGTACCGTCTGCGGCGTAGCCTCGAACTGGTGGTTCCTGGCGACGGCTCGTCGCTCGTCGTGCTCACGCACGCAACCGATTTCGCCCGCGGCCTGGTCGGCCTGCTCGGCGAGCGCTCGGCCATCGGCGAAGCGTTTCACATCACCTCCGACGAAGTGCAGTGCTGGGACCAGGTCCACGAGGCGATCGCGCGGATCGTGGACGCGGTGCCGCGCCTCGTCCACATCCCATCCGACTTCATCGCGCGCATCGACGCACGCCGTGGCGCCAGTCTGCTTGGCGACAAGGCCTGGAGCGTGGTGTTCGACAATTCCAAGCTCCGCAGCGTCGTCCCCGGCTTCCGCGCCCGGGTCCGATTCGAGGACGGGGTCCGCGCCTCGATCGCCTGGCTCGACGCCGACTCCGCCCGCCAGCACATCGACGCCAACGAGTCGGTCGAACGCATCCTCGCGGCGTATCAATCACTCATCACTCATCACTCATCATGAATCCTTCAATCCCTGAATCCCTCGAATCGCGCACGTCTGTGATCGGCGATCCGACGATTCAGAGATTCAGGGATTCGAGATCAGTGAACAGTGATCAGTGATTGCCCGAAGGGCCAGCGGGCCGTTCGCCAAGACCAGATCATGAAGACGGCGACGCGCCTGCACCACATTTGCCTCGATGGGCCACATCTTGAGGATGTTCAGCCCGGTCTGATAGAGACGGCTCTGCGGAATCCGGCCGACCACGCCGCCATCCTGGAAGCAGCCGGAGGTGTTGGCCACGGTGCACGGGAGCCCGGTCGAGGCGTCGCGAATGAGATTCAACAGCGCACCGTTGTTGTCGAGCGTCTGCGAGAAGTCTCCCGCACGTTCGAGCGCGGTCGGCACCCGGAAACGCCTAATCGTCCCGCCGCCGTTCCGGGGCCGATACTCCTGGGCGTAGAAGAAAAAGAGCTTGTTGGTGCCGCCCGGCTTGCCGACCGGGCCGCCGATGGCGTAGCCCCAATCCATCGGTGTGGGGCGAACGTGACGCCATCCTAACAACAGCGGTTATTGTTCGTAGGACTATTCTCTTTAGTATCAAATACTGATTTCGTATCTGCGGCCCTTGCCGCGCCGCCGGGTCGGACGTCGCGAGAAATCGCACCGCCCTGAGGTTGGGCGGGCTCCGGCTCGTGGTAGGTTTTCACCCATCATGAAACGACGCGAGTTCCTCGCCAGTGTGGCCCTGGCCCCGACGCTGTTGAGCGGCGCGCAGGAGCCCGACGAAGCCGGTCTGGCGAGCCTGTTCGACGGCACGTCGCTCGCCGGGTGGTCGGTGGCCGACGGACCGGAGTCGGCGTTCTACGTCCAGGACGACGCCATCGTAGTGCACCCGAGCGCGGGGTTTCCCACCTGGCTGCGGTCCGCACGGCAGTACGAGAACTTCGACTTCCGCGGCGAGTTCTTCGTGCAGGGCTGGATGAACTCCGGTCTCTACCTGCACGCGCCCGAGCACGGCCGCAACATCTCGTGCGGGATGAAAATCAACATCTTCCAGCAGGTGGACGCGACGCCCAAGCCGGAGTCGATGGGCTCGATCTTTCCCCTGGTGCCGCCGCTCAAGGTCAACGTGAAGAACAAGGGGGAGTGGAACACGTTCCGCATCGTGATGGACTGGCCGCGGCTCCGGGTGTGGACCAACGGCGAGGTGATCCAGGACCTCGACGTCGAGACGGTGCCGGAATTGCGGCACCGGCTCCGCAGCGGGTATCTGGGGCTCGAGTCACTCTCCTATCCGATCCGCTTCCGCCGTCTGCGCGTGCGCGAGCTGCCGTCGAAGATCTCGTGGACGCCGCTCTACGAGACCGCCGGGGACTTCGCCAAGTGGCGCATTATGGACGGCAAGCCGATCTTTCAGGCGCTCGGCGGCGTGCTGCACGGCGATGGCGATGGCCACTTCGCCACCAACGAGACCTTCCGCGACTTCGAGCTGCAGATGTACGTCCGGCACGTCAGGCATCACAACGGCGGGGTCATCTTCGGCGGCCCTGGTGGCGGGCTGCCGGGCCGGCGCTATGAGATTCAGCTTCATGATGTGGAAGGCGCCCACTACCCCACCGGCTCGCTCTACACGTTCAAGCGCGCGCTGTATCCCCGGATCGAGCCCGAGCAGTGGTGGCTGTTCCAGCTTCGCGTGAAGGACGCGGCGTGCCTGGTCCGCGTCAACGGCGACACCGTCCTCGAGTACGAGGGGCTGGAGCTGCCCGCCGCGGGACCGATCGCGCTGCAGGCGCACGACGCCGGCCGGTGGACCGAGTACAAACACATTCAGGTGCGGCGGATCTGAGCGGGTTCCGGTTGCGGCGGTTGGTCTCTTGATGTCCGTTCGGCGAAGGGATGGCCTGAAATGGCAAGCTCTGATGTCTCCCGTCGAGCCTTTCTCGGATCGGTCGCCGGCGGCCTTACCACCATGACCGCCACGCGAGGCACTACCTGAGCCGCCGCTTCCGGAAGGACTACAAGCTCTGACGGCCGCCGGTGCGGCGGGTATCGGTGCGGAGTTCTTCGTGCTTGGTTCTTCGTGGGCTCTTGGTGCCTGGTGCTGTAGCCGCGATACCCGCGCACCTGATTGGGATTCTGCGCGGCCAGCGAAGACGCCCCTGGATTGGCACTCGGCGCGAGCGTCGGATCCTGCAGCGCCGGATTGAACGCGGTCCCGATATCGACGGTGTTGATGTTGATCGGGAAATCCTGGCCGCCGATCTGGCCATTGTAGTTGTAACGGCCGGTGTAGGCCACGTCGAGCGCCGTGGCCCACCCGGCGTGTCTTATTACGAGGCGCGCTATCGCGAACGGGTCATCCACCACCTGCAGCGGCGCGCGAAGAGCTTCGGCCTGACCCTCGTCGGACCGACCGGGTGAGGGGCTGGAGTTTCTTAGGAAAGCCGCGGCCTTCCTCGCGAAGCACAGTCGATGAGATTCGCGTTCATCGCGGTGGAGAAGGCCTCGCATACGATC
>JBDTSX010000191.1:0-8065 GCA_039930925.1 Acidobacteriota bacterium
ATACTACCTGGTCGAACAGGAGACCGGCGCGGCCAATGGCGGGGAGCTGCCGATGGTCCAGCGCTGCCTCGACAACTTCAAGAAGCTGCGCGCCTGAAGGTCCATTCCAGCCCGAGCGCGGTCACGGTGGAGCAGCCAGAACGATGACGGACCTCAAGGGCAGGATCGCGCTCGTCACCGGAGGAAATCGCGGGATCGGCGCGGCGATCGCGGTCGCCCTGGCGCGCGCCGGCGCCGACGTGGCGCTGACCTACCTGACCCGCGAGCACGATGCGCGCGAAACCGCGGCGCGTATCGAAGCGCTCGGGCGCCGCGCGCTGGTGGTTCAGGCGGATGTCGCCGTCAGGGCCGACCTCACCCGCATGACGGCCGCCGTCGCCGACGGGCTTGGCGACGTCGATGTCCTGGTCAACAATGCCGGCATCATTCGCGCGCAGCCGCTCGACGAGATCACCGAGCGCGATTGGGACGAGCTGATTGCGGTGAACCTCACCTCCGTCTTTCTCGTCACCCAAGCGGTTGTCCTGGTGATGCGGCGCGCCAAGTGGGGCCGCATCATCAATCTCTCGTCGGTCGCCGCGCAGCTTGGCGGGGTGGTCGGTCCGCATTATGCGGCTTCGAAGGCCGGCATCCTGGGGCTCACCCATTCCTACGCGGCGCTGCTGGCGAAGGAAGGGATCACCGTGAACACGATCGCGCCGGCGCTCGTGCGGACCGAGATGGTCACGAGCAACCCGCGCGCGCGGGCGGACCTGATTCCGGTCGGCCGCTTCGGCGAAGTGGACGAGGTGGCAGCCGCGGCCGTGATGCTGGCGGGCAACGGCTACATCACCGGACAGACGCTCAACGTGAACGGCGGCTGGTACATGAGCTGACGGCTTCGGTCCGGCTCGAGCCGGACTCCACAGGATCAAGGCCGGGCCGGGCATCGGGAAAGACCCTGGACCCCACCGCCGTCGGCACGGCTGATGCGTCATAGTTGGTAAGGAGGCTATCGATATGCGAGGGTTGCTGCGTCTCATTCTCGTCCTGGTGATTCTGGTGGGAATCGCCGCCTTTTTTTTGGGCTATCGGATACGTGACGGGCGAGTGGTGGGGCCCAATGGCACGGTAGCCACCGCCGGGCAGCTGCCTGAAGTCGATACCACCAGGGCGCGCGAGGCGGGTGCGGCGATCGGCGAGACGGTCGCGACGGGCGCGAGCGCGGCGCAGCATGCGCTCGGCAACGCCGCGTTGACCGGGAAAATCAAAACCAAGATCGCGCTCGACGACACCGTGAAACAAGCGAGCATCAACGTCGATACGGTTGACGGGGTGGTCACCCTGACCGGCACCGTCCAGACCGAGGCCCAGCGCACCCGGGTGATTCAGCTGGCCCGCGAGACCGCCGGCGTCAAGACCGTGGTTGACCGTGTCGCGGTCCGATGAGCCGCAAATGAAGTCCGATCAAGTCGTCGCGCGCGCGCGCAAACTGTCACGTCCCTACCGCATCACGCAGGGCAGCACGTTCAGGCTCAAGGACTTCAATCCCGACGACACCGGCGAATTCACCGTCGAGGACAAACCGCGCGCGGTGTCGGCGCTGCAGAGCGGTGTCGAGGCGCTCACCAAGCTGCAGGACGTGCTCTATGCCTCCGACCGCTGGTCAGTCCTGCTGATCTTCCAGGCGATGGACGCGGCGGGGAAAGACAGCTCGATCAAGCACGTGATGTCCGGCGTGAATCCCCAGGGGTGCGAGGTCCACTCGTTCAAAGCGCCCACCTCGGAAGAGCTCGACCACGACTTCATGTGGCGATGCATGACCCGCCTGCCCCAGCGCGGCCGGATCGGCATCTTCAATCGCTCGTACTACGAGGAGGTCCTCGTCGTCCGCGTCCACGAGGCCATCCTGCGGAGCCAGAAGCTGCCGCCGGCGCTCGTCACGAAGCGCATCTTCAAGGACCGATGCGAGGACATCCGGAACATTGAGCGCTACCTGGCGCGCAACGGCGTCGCCATCTGCAAGTTCTACCTGCACGTGTCGAAGAAGAAGCAGAAAGAGCGGCTGCTCGAGCGGATCGAGAAGCCGGAGAAGAACTGGAAGGTCTCCGCCGCCGACGCGGGTGAGCGGGCGTACTGGGACGGCTACATGACGGCCTACGAGGAAGCCATCCAGCGCACCGCCACCGGAGACGCTCCGTGGTACGTCGTGCCGGCCGATCACAAATGGTTCACGCGGCTGGTGGTCGCCTCGGCGGTCGTCGAAACGATCGCGGCGCTCGATCTGCGCTATCCCGAAGTCGACGCCGCCAAACGAAAGGAACTGGTCAGGGCGAAGCGGGCGCTCCTGGGTAGCCCCTAGCGCGAGCGTCGGGCGGGCTCATTTCGGCGCTTGCCGGAGAGTCCTGTGACCATCCGACGTCACTCGTTCTGCGACGCTCAGCCCATGGCTTACCTGACTGGTCTCTTCCCGATCTCGGTCGTGCTCGTGCTCGCGGTGGCGCTGAGCGCGGCCTGTACAAGACCTCCTCCGCAGGCTACCGCCGCCGCGCCGTTGGCGTCCGCCCCCGCGGCATCATCCGCTCCCACGACAGAGGCGGCTTCGCCACCGCGCCGTTCCGCCGCCCTGGTTCACGTTGGTGTCGAGATGCGCAACCTTCTGCTCCATGTCGCCGAGGGGGTCGTGCTGCACTACGAGAGGCAGCTCGTCGCCGGCTACTCCCGCAACACCCCGCGCAAGGGACTTCAGGTGTTCATGCCGGATTACGCGCGCGCCGCCTCAAACAGAGTTATGCTGAAGCCGCAGCGGCTGCCATGAGAGTTCTCCTCCTCTCCATGCCGGACTCGTTCGAGCATACGCCCGCGCTGACGATGCGGATGCCGAATGGTGCGCTGGCGTCGCTCGCCGGGAACGTGGGCCCCGGCCATCAGGTCGCGGTGGCGGACCTCATCCTCGTCCAGGGCTCGGTCGGTCCCACCGTCGAACGGCTGATGCGTGAGCGTGATCCGGACGTCGTCGGCCTGTCGGTGATGACCTTCCAGCGCCGCACTGCGCTGCGGCTGGTCCGCCTGATCCGCGCGATCAAGCCGAGCGTCACGATCGTTGCGGGGGGCTACGATCCCAGTCTGGCGCCCGAGGCGTACGAGCCGCCCTCCACCGGCATCGACTACATCGTGCGCGGCGAGGGGGAACTGACGTTCCGCGCCTTGCTGCGCGCGCTGTCGACGGGCGAGGAGGTCGGAGCGATTCCCGGCCTGTCGTTCCGCTCCGGCCGGGATCAGGGTTTCACGCACCTGCCGCCGCGCCCGGTCAGCCGGCTTGAAGACGGCGTCGTGGCGCTGCCCGATCGCGCGTCGCGGGTACTGTCCGGCTACACCTTCCTCGGCCGTCCCATCGACATCGTCGAAACCTCGCGCGGCTGCACCTACGACTGCAGCTTCTGCTCGATCATCGAGATGCGCGGCCGCAACTTTCATGTGTGGGATCTGAGCCGGGTGCTGGCCGACATCTCCGACGCGCGCGGCCGCGGCGCCCGCGCGATTTTCATCGTCGACGACAACATCACGCTGAACGTCGCGCGGTTCGAGGCGCTCTGCCGCGCGATTGTCGAAGCCGGCCTGAACGACGTTCACTATCTCGTCCAGGGGATGACGTCGTCGATCGCGAACGCCGGCGAGACGCTCGCACCGCTGATGCGTCAGGCGGGGTTCCGATACGTGTTTCTCGGGATCGAGAACGTCCTCGAAGGCGACCTGGCGTTCCTGCGGGCGTCGGCGAAGAATGCCCAGCGAGAAGGCGGGCGGCGCACCGGCAACGCGACGATTCGCGCCATCGAGCGGCTGCATGCCGCCGGGATCGCGGTCGTCGGCGGGATCATCGTCGGCAACCCCGACGACACGCCGGAGGCGATCGAAACGAATCTGTCGTTCGCGCGCCGCTACGTGGACTGGCCCTACATTCAGCATCCGACGCCGTATCCCGGCACGCCGATGACGGAGGACTTCCGCCGCCGCAATCTGATCGTGAACGCGCGCGTCGAGGAATACGACGGCACGACGGCGGTGGTGCGGACCGCGCACCTCGAGCCGGACGACATCGAGTTCCTGCGCTGGCGCGCGGAACGGTGGATGAAGGTCGCGCACCTGCCGTCGGTGCTGCGCTACTATCCCTGGTTCGTGCTCCGCCACGGCCGGGCCATGCTCGCGCACACGTTCCGCGGCAGCACCTGGCGATCGGCGGTCGGGCTCGAGAGCGAACGCGACGTGTTCAGGCGCTACAAGGCGCTCCGCTCGGCCGAGCGCGAATACGTGCCGGACGCGGTAGACTCGTCGCATGACGGTCCGGCTGAAGCCGGACGCTACCGGAGCGCTGACCGTCTCGCTAATGTCGGTAGTGTCCGGCTTTAGCCGGACCGGGAGCGCTGACCGCTGCGCCAGCGTGTCGGTGGTGTCCGGCTTCAGCCGGACTCACGTAAATCATCTGGGAGCTTACATGCCTGACCGTCGCACATTCATCAAGTCACTGGCCGTCGCCACGGGCGCGGCCGCCCAGGCGCCGTCATTGTTCGCACAGCAGACGGCTGCGGCCCAGCGGCCGGCTGCCGGGATCAAGAAGTCTGTGCTGATCTCGATGCTGCCGAAGGATAAGTCATACGCCGAGCGGTTCGCGATGGCGCGCGAAGCGGGATTCGAGGCGATCGAGATGCAGACGGTCGCCAAGGACGATGAGGCGGCCGAAATTCGCGAGGCAGCGAAAAAGACCGACCTGCGCGTGCACTCGGTGATGAACTCGGACCACTGGCGCTACCCGCTCTCGAGCAGCGACCCCGCCGTCGTCAGCCGGAGCGTGGACGGGATGCAGACGTCGCTGCGGAACGCGAAACTCTGGGGCGCCGAGACCGTGCTCCTGGTGCCGGCGGTGGTCGATGCGGCCACGTCCTATCGCGATGCCTGGACGCGCTCGCAGCGCGTCATCCGCGAGCGGCTGCTGCCGATCGCCGCCGACATGAAGGTCGTGATCGCGGTCGAGGAGGTCTGGAACAAGTTCCTGCTGAGCCCAATCGAGTTCGCCAAGTATGTGGACGACTTCCAGTCTCCCTGGCTGAAGGCGTACTTCGATGTCGGGAACGTCGTGCTGTATGCGTTCCCACAGGATTGGATCCGGACGCTCGGCCCGCGCATCGCCAAGATCCACTTGAAGGATTTCAACTTCGATCGATCGAACGGCCGCTTCGCGTGGAAGAACATCGGCGAAGGGGACATCGACTGGCCCGAGGTGCGCCGCGCGCTCAACGAGATCGGCTACGCGGGCTACGTGACCACGGAGGTCAACGGCGGCGATGCGGCCTACCTCAAGGATCTCGCGTCCCGCGTCGACCGCTTCCTGGCCGGCGAGAAGCCGGTGGCGTAAGACTGGTGCTCGTCCTTCCGCCTGAAGGCGGAAGCCACGTGTTCGAGATCGAGCCTCAGCGGGGCCGCGACGTGTTCGCACCTTCTGCCTGAAGGCAGAAGCCACCGTCTTCCCGTGTGTGTGAATGCGTGGCTTCCGCCTTCAGGCGGAAGAAGCGCCGTCGGCCTCCTATGCGGGCACCGCCTCCTGCAGACAGGCGAAGACGTCACGGTAGAAGGCCGGGTGCTCGCGCCAGGTAGGCGAGGAGACCAGGCGTCCGTCGCGCACGCTCTCGGCGACGACATAGTTCGCGCCGCACGTCTCCACGTCGGCCCGGACGTGCTCGTAGCAGGTCAGGCGACGGCCGCTGACGAGACCCGCGGACGCGAGCAGCTGCAGCCCGTGGCAGATCGCGAAAATCCATTTGTCTCGGGCGTCGAACTCGCGCAGGATGTCCAGCACGCGGGCGTCGTTGCGGAGATACTCGGGGGCGCGTCCGCCGATGCACATCACCGCGTCGTAGTCGGTCACGACGACGTCGGCGAATGCGATGTCGGCTTCGATGGCATAGCCTGGAGCCTCGCGATACGTGTCCCATCCGGGCTCGAAGTCGTGCATCACCAGGTGCAGCCGGCGTTTGGTCCGAGCCGCCACGTGGGTCTCGTATCCCGCCTCCTGAAAGCGGTGCACCGCGAACCACGTCTCGTAGCTCTCCCCGCCGTCTCCGGTGATGATCAGGATCCTCTTGCTCACGCGCACCCCCTCTGGTTATCGTCCCCGCCCACGCAGGGCGGTCGTTATTATAGGCGCCCGCGACAGGCGCCGCTGCCCGATCCCTCGCAATCGGTCGCGAGCCGCTCTCCAGACCTGCCCAAACCGTGCCGCGTCCGCCCCGGCGCGTCCGCCTCGGTGCGCTAGATCTGGATTCAACGCCATGCATGAGATATAGTCCGGCCGCCATGCCTGAGCTGACCGCTCCCGTTCTGACGTTCTGACCCATCGACACCCAGCCGCGCGTCGCGTGGCTACGTGTGTCTTCGCGCTGGCTTCGACGACTCCAGTGGATCGCCATTGGGTGGATCGTCGTGTTCTGGCGGCTCGGCTATCAAAGTCTGCTCGATCCTGACGAGGCGCATTACGCGGAGCTCACCCGCGAAATGATGCAGTCGGGGAACTGGCTGGTCCCCCTTCTCGATGGCAGGCCGTTCATCGACAAGCCGGTGTTCTTCCACTGGCTGCAAGGGGCCTCGGTCTACCTGCTCGGGGAAAGCGAGTTCGCCGCGCGCCTCCCGACGGCGCTGGCCGCCCTGGCGCTCATCGCCATGACGCGGTGGATTGGCACGGCGCTGCTCGGCGCGGCGGTGGGCGAGTGGGGCGCCCTGATGTTCGCCACCATTCCCGCGACCTTCGCGCTGGCGAGCATCGCCATGTTCGACATGGCGTTCGCTCTGTTCCTGTTCGGCGGGGTGGGCTGCCTGGCCGTTGCCGCGAAGGAAAGGAACCGGCGGGTCGAGTGGGCCGGCTACGGGCTGTTGACGCTCGCGGTCATGACGAAGGGCCCGGTTGCCCTCGTGCTCGTCGGACTGTTCCTGGGCGTCGCATGGCTCGCGTCCGCCGAGACGCGGGAAATGGTCCGGATGCTGCGCTGGAAATCCGGCCTGTGCGCGGTCGCGTTCGGGGCGTCGCCGTGGTTCATCTGGATGGCGTGGCGGTTCGGCCCCGCGTTCGTTGGCGGCTACCTGCTGGCGGGCAACATCTACTACTTCACGCAGCCGATCGTGTTCTCCGGCCGCGCCGTCAGTCACACCTACTACGCGCGTGTCTTCGCCGGGGCGTTCTTTCCGTGGAGCGCGGTGCTCGTCGGCCGCGGCCTCGATGTGCTGCGCGGCAGGCGGATGGGACTGCGGCTCAAGGGGGAACAGACGCTGCTCTGGCTGTGGATCTTCGTCGTGATTGGCTTCTTCAGCCTCGCGCGCTTCAAGCTCGATCACTACATTTTCCCGGCCGCGCCGGCCTGCTGCCTGCTCGCGGCCCACGCCTGGAGGGCCGCGGCGGCCGACGACGAGCGGCGGTACCGGGCCACGACATTCAGCGTGATCGGGATTGCCGCCGCCCTGATCGTGGCCGGAGGCTTTGGCATCACGTACCTGCCACAGCTGGGCCTGGAGCTCCCAGCGATCGCGCTGGCGTTGCCGGTGGTCCTGATGGCCGGCGGGATTACCTTGATGACGCAGTCGGCGCGTCGGAACTGGCGGCTGCCGGTCAATCCATTCGTGATCGTGACGATGCTGCTGGTCGTCTACGCGATGGTGGTGGCCGTCGGCTTTCCCGCGATCGAGCGCGCGCGGCCGACCTCGCTCGTGGCCGGACGGCTCGCCCGCGTCACGCCGGCAAGCGCGCCGGTCGGCGTCTATCGCCTCGAGCGATGGCGCGCCAGCCTGCGCTACTATCTCAATCGTCCGGTGGAGCGTCTGGAGACCGCCGACGACATGCGCGCGTTTCTCTCCCGCGGCGAGCCGGTCTACGTCGTCATGCTCCGGCGCGAGTACGACGAGCTGCGCAAGGCCGGACTGCCGGTGCGTGTCCTGATCCAGCATCGCGCGGTGGTCGGTACGTCGGGCCGCGGCCTGCGCAGGCAGCGGTGGGGCTACCTGGTCGTCGTGACCAATCGCCCGCGGGAGGCCAGTCTGGCGCTGC
>JBDTSX010000192.1:0-8062 GCA_039930925.1 Acidobacteriota bacterium
CTATGATGGGGGAATGAGGGGCGTACACGGGCTTCACCACATCACCGCGATTGCGGGACCTCCGCAGGAGAATCTCGACTTCTACGCCGGTGTGCTGGGCATGCGCCTGGTCAAGAAGAGCGTGAACCAGGACGATCCCACGACCTACCACCTGTTCTACGCCGACGCGGAGGGCCGGCCGGGCACGAACTTGACATTTTTTCCATGGGTACAACTCGCTCCCCCGCGCCTGGGACACGGGCTGGCGGTCGAGGTCGGCCTCGAAGTGCCCTCGGACAGTCTGTCCTTCTGGGGCGCGCGCCTCGAGAAATACGGCGCGCAGATCGAGGCCGTGGAAACGCGATTCGGCGGACGAGTGCTGCCGGTTGTCGATCCGCATGGGCTGCGCCTCACGCTCGTCGAGGCCGCCCCCGGCTCCGCCCGTCCCTTCACGCCGTGGGACCGCAGCGACGTTCCCGCCGAACGGCAGGTTCGCGGGCTGCACAGCGCGCGGCTGCGTGAGCGCCATCCGGACGCGACCGCGTCGTTTCTGGTGCACGTGCTCGGCTTCACCCGTCTCGGCGTCGAGGACGGCTGGACCCGTTACGGCTTCGCGGACGCACCCGGGGCCGTCGACATCCACGAAGCGCGCGAGCCTCGCGGCGCCTGGGGCGTCGGGAGTGTCCATCACCTGGCCTGGCGCGTGGACGACGAACAGCATCAGTTGAAAGTGCGCGAGCAGATCGAAGCCGCGCGCGTGAGCGCGACCCCGGTGATCGACCGCTTCTGGTTCAAGTCGGTCTATTTCAACGAGCCGGGGGGCGTGCTGTTCGAGCTCGCCACGGACGGGCCGGGCTTCGCCACCGACGAGGATCCCGCGCATCTGGGCGAGACGCTGGTCCTGCCTCCCTGGCTCGAGTCGTCGCGCGCGCAGATCGAAGCCGCCCTGCCGAGAATCGCTAAGCACTAGTCACTCATCACGAATCACTGATCACTGGTCGAATGGCGCTACAGATACGATTCTGGGGAGTACGCGGCTCGGTGCCCTGGGCCACTCCCTCGGGGATCGGGCACGGATGCAATACGCCGTGTCTCGAGGTCACCGACGACCAGACCGGGAACACGGTGGTGTTCGACGCCGGTTCGGGGATCGTTGGACTGGGCCTCGGCCTTGGCGGTCCGCCGCGCGACGTCCCGGTCGTGCTGACGCACTACCACTGGGATCACCTGCAGGGGCTGCCATTCATGGCGCAACTGTACCAGCCCGGATGGACGCCGCGCATCTATGCGCCGGCCCTCGAGGCGCGCGATACGGCCTGGGTGAACACGATCTTCGAGTCGCCATTCTTTCCCGTTCCGTACGATCAGCTGCCGAACCGCCCCGACGTGGAGCTGGTCGAGGCGGGGGAGATCCGGCTGGCCGGGATCGACATCGCCTCGATCCATCTCAATCATCCGGGCGGCGCGCTCGCCTACCGCATCCGCGGGGCCACCGGCGACGTGGTCTATGCGACCGACCACGAGTTCGGCGATCCAGCGTTCGACGAGCCGCTCGCCGCATTCGCCCACGGCGCGTCGGCGGTGATTCTCGACGCCCATTTCACGCCGGACGAACTCCCCGCCCACCACGGCTGGGGGCACAGCGACTGGCGGCAGTGCGCCGAGTTCGCCGCCGCGAACAGCATCGGCCGCCTGTGGCTCTTTCATCACAAACCGGGACGCACGGACAACGAGCTGGGAAAGATTCAGCGTGAAGCACGCCGAGTCTTTGCCAACACGGAAGCGGCCGCGGAAGGGGAGTCGTTCGTGCTCTAGGGCTGAAGGCTGAAGGCTGTCCTCAGCCCTCGTGCGTGTGCGTCATCCTGACCGACGGGCGGTAGCGCAGGAATACGTGAAAGGACAGCGGACCCGTGCCGTAGTTGCTCTGCAGGTTCCGCGGCACGCGATAGACGGTCACGTCGCCCCCGACGCCGTAGCGGCCGCTACGGGCAGCGTGCAGGTCGCGCACGTATCCGGCGGTGAGAGCGCCCACTTTCGAGAGTGGGTGAAAGTGCGTGAAGCCGCGGGGATGCCGGCCGCCGACGCCGAGAATGTCCTTGGTCACGTATTCGACGCGGGTGTAGAACGCGTCAGGTCGGCGCGGACGCAGCGTCGCCTCGAACAGGTAACCGTCGAGCGCGCCGTGAATCTCGCGGTTCTCCCCCCAGGCCGCCATCGCGGCGAGCCTGCCGTCCGCGCGGGTGTATCCCGCCGATGCGGTCAACCGGGTGACGTTCGAGAACGGCTCGAGCCACTCGGGCGTGGTCAGATGCGCGCCGCTGACCTGTGCGTCCCAGGGACCATGATTCCAGCGCGTCCGCAGCGACCAGGAGTCGAGCCGGCCGAAATCGATGTCGATCCGGTTCTCGTCCGGCTCGAGGCCGCGAAACCAGGAGCCTTCGATGGTCGCCGCGGCGCGCGTGACGCCCGCGGTCACCACGCCCGGCGTAATGTGGGTCGAGTCGAGCAGATGATGTGCAAGCGGCGCCTCGGGATTCTCCGAGGCCGACGCGCGGTGCATGAATGCGGCCGGCCCGATCGCCGGGGATCCCACCGCATCGATCTCGATGAACGCTCGCGCGCCCGCCATCGTCCGCGCATACGATCCGCCGAGCGCCATGAAGAGATCGTGCGGATGCTGGTAGTCGATGAGCGGCGCTTCGCGGTAGGTCTCGCCCGTCTGGAACACCTGCGCGGACCCGAGCGCGTGCATCGTGAACGGCTCGAACGACAGCATGGCCTCGATCTTGAGTCGCCCCCCGCCGCTCGGCGCGAGCCGCTGCCCATCAGCCAGTTCTGCGACTCGAACTGCTCGAAGTCGGTGAACAACCGGCGCTGATAGTTCCAGCCGGCGAAGACGTTGGCGTCCCACGCCCACGTCCAGGCCGGCGCGGGATCGGCCATCATCATGTGCCCCGCGGTCGCGTCCGCGCGCGCGCCGGCGCCGGCGCGATGGCGATCACGGCGCAGACCAGCCACCACAGTCGAGTTGAACAGTGCATCAGCAGGAGACCGGCGCAGCAAACATGCCGCCGCTCGGGCACGCCGGAAACCGGCGCGGTTCCTGGGGACCGTGGCCAGGCTGGTTACGACCAGTGTAAGCGCTTCCGGGTTTCGGCCGCGACCGAGCCGTGAGTCTTGAGACACGATGAGAGGCACCGGCGAACGCACGAGATCGCTCCGAGGCGTCACAGGCGTGCGCCTTCAGGGCAGAGGATTCGCTCGGCTACCTTGGGAGGGCCGGCACGTTGACGACCACCATCATCTTGACCGGAACGGCGCGGTCTTCGACGGTGGACGGCGTGTAGCGCCACCTGCGCACCGCGGCCAGCACCGCGTCGTCCAGCATCGGCACCGATTGCACGATCCTCGCGGCGGACACCGCTCCCCATTCGTCGACGCGGACCTCGAGGACGACCGACCCGGCGGCCGCGCTCGCCGCGGTGCCGCGAATCCGCTGGGGCGCCGGCGTGGACACGGGAGCTGGCGCTGACAGGGTTCCGCCGACGCGGTAGTAGCCGTCCGCGTCGGGTTCGCCGGGGCGCGGGGCGCCGACCCCGTCGCGGTCGACCCGGGCCGTCTCCGCCGCGATCTGCACCGCGCGACGGGCGTAGAAGTGCGACAACGTGCGATAAATCTCGACATCGCCCGGTGCCTGCTGCCGGGCGTCGAGCAACGTGTTCTCGGCGGCATCGACGAGCCCCATCGCTTCCTGCAACTGGGCGACGCGACGGAGCGGGGTCGAGTTGCCGGGCATCAGTGGCACCATGGCGCGAAGCGCCTGCTCCATGCCGGCCGGCTCGGCGAGGTGCCCGTCGTCGTAGAGACGCGCCACGGCTTCGAGGGCGTACAGCTTCAACGCGGGGTCCTGCAGAACGGCGGACGCCGCATCGAAGGTGGCCGCTGAGGCTGCCAAGCGCCTGCGACGTTCGTCCGGATCAAGTGTGGCCGAGTCGGTCGCCCGCATCCCGGATTCCGCCTGGCACAGCTGGCCGACTCCCGGCGAGGGGCTGGCCAGCAGTTTCTGACAATCGGGACCGATGAGCGGCGGTGCCGTGGATTGTGGCGGGGCCGGCGGGGCCGCGGGCGGACTCGGGGCGCCGGCCAGCATCAATGCGAGGACGAGGATCATTCCGGCACCTCCTCGGAAACTCTACACCTCCTGCGGCGCGGGCAGGGGATCGCGCCGCTCGAGCAGCGCGTTGACCTCGTCCAGCGAGGGGGTACCCGCGAGCGCGCCGACCCGGGTGCAGCTGATCGCGGCGGCCGCGTTGGCGAACTGGAGCATGTCGCGCGTTGGCCACCCGGCCAGCATGCCGTAGACGAAGCCGGCCCGGAAGACGTCGCCGGCGCCGGTGGTGTCGACGGCGTCCACCGGGAACGCGGGCACGTGCACGAGGCGATCGCCGTCGAGCGCCATCGATCCTCCTGGTCCGAGCGTGACGCAGAGCAATCCCGGATGGTGCTTTCGCAGCTTGCGCAGTGCGCGCTCCTGATCGGCTTCGCCGGTGAGGGCCGCCGGCACGTCCTCGGCGAAAATCGGCACCGAGACGGCGGCGACGAGCTCAGGCGTGCGGTCCGTGACGCGATCCAGATCGCTCGTGACCCGAACGCCCCTGGCCGACGCGACCCGCGCCGCCCTGATCGCTGCCTCTTCGTCCACCCCATCCACGTGCAGCACGCGGGCGTCGAAGGCCGACGGCTCGATCGCCTCCGTCTCCCCGAGCGTCAGGCGGCCGTCGCGATGCCAGAGCACCGTCCGCTCCCCGGTCGATTCGTCCACGAGGATGATCGCAAAGCGGCTCGTCGCCTCGTGCACGATGAGTGACGAGAGGTCCACGCCGCGGCGCTCCAGCTCCTCACGGATGCGCCGGCCGTTGTCGTCGTTGCCGACGGTCCCGAGGTAGCGCGCGCGCAGGCCGAGCGCGCTGCACGCCGCCAGCATCGTCGCCACCTGCCCGCCGACGGCGACGAACTGGGAGGAAATGCGCAGTTTGGAGGGAACGCCTGGGGCTCCCGGCACGTGCGGCAACAGGTTGATATAATCGACCGAGCTTTCACCGAGTCCTACGACGTCCACTCCGGTCCCTTCTCTGCGTCTTTGTCGCTCGCCCGCGGCCGGCAAAGCCACGCGGCCCGTGTCACCCCGAGAATCCTCTACGAAACCGGGCCTCCGGGCAAGACGTGGATAATATGATGGTCTTTTGCGGATGCGCGACGTATTGTTAGCGTACTGTATCCCACGGCACCGTACCAGTATGCCAAGCGGGCCCGTCCAAGTGCCCGTTCCATGGAGGAATTCTCTTCGTGAAGGTCCACCTGATCAATCCCAGTCATCTCGCGTTTGGCGTCGGCGTCATTACGCCGAGATGGCTTTACGTACTGGCGGCCGCGACGCCGAAAACTTTCGGGGATCCAGTTATTACTGACGAGACGCTCGAGGTGCTCGATCCGCAGATCATAGGGCCCGGCGATATCGTCGGCATCGGCATCCATACGGGCAACGCCCTGCGTGGGTACGAGGTCGGCCGGCTGGCGCGTGAGCGGGGCGCCTGGGTGGTCTTCGGGGGCATTCACGCGACGCTCTTCCCCGAGGAGCCACATTCGCTCGGAGCCGCTCATGCGGTTGTCAAGGGAGATGGCGACATCGCCTGGGGACTGGCCGTGACCGATTGCGCCGCAGGCGCACCCAAGCTCGTGTACGAAGGAGGCAAGGTCGACGCCGATTCCTTCCTCCCCGCGCGCTGGGACCTGATTCCCCCCAACAAGTACATGTGGGCTTCGGTGCAGACCGTGCGCGGCTGCCCGAAGCACTGTTCGTTCTGCTCGGTGTGGCGAACGGACGGACAGAAGCCCCGGCAGCGGGGCGCCGATGCGGTGATCGGCGAAATCGTCGAACTGCGCCGCCGCGGCTTTCGCTTCATCGCGCTGGCCGACGACAATTTCTACACCGTGACGCTGACCGACATCAAGATGGCGGCGCGACGCGCCGATCCCGCCCAGCGGGAGTATCTCGAGGGGCTGCGCGCGGAGCGGTTCGAGCTGATGGCGAAGCTCTCGAAGCTGCCGAGCGACATGATTTTCTTCACGCAGATCACCATGGAGGCCGCCGAGGATCCGGCATTCCTCGAGGCGATGCGGCAGGCGCGCATCAAAGGGGCGCTGGTCGGCGTCGAGGCGGTCACGCCTGAAGGGTTGAAGGACGTCTACAAGGACTTCAACTACGCGGGAGAGACGCTCGTGGAACGGCTTCAGGCGTTCAAGAACGCCGGTGTCCATGTCCTCGGCTCGTTCATCTTCGGCCTCCCGAGCGATCGCCCGCAGACGTTCGAAGCCACGTCCGAGATCGCGAGCCGCGCCGGTGTGACGTTCGCACAGTTCGTGATGCTGACGCCGTTCCCCGGCACGGTGGATTTTGCCGCGTGGGAAAAGTCGATGGAACAGGACTCGACGCGGATCGGCGGGGTCCCGCTGACGCGCCACTGGCTGATTCCGCAGGCGCTGCGCCCGAAGGTCTACACACCGCATCCGGTCATGGACGCCGACGAGATCCGCCGGCGTACGCAGGGCGTCTGGGACGACTTCTACAGCCTCCCCAAGATCTGGGAGCGCTCGAAGTGCGTCAAGTCGCTGAAGTCTCGGCTCGCCTTCGTGATGATCTCGAAGCTCTATCGCCAGATGTACGCCAACACCGGCATTGCCACCGACAGCGCCCGGGTGAACAGTTCGGCCCGCTGGGCCCGGGTCATCGCGGCGCCGTGCCGCCGGCTGTTCGCGGCATCGCCGATGCCGGATCTGCAGATGCCCGCGTAACCGCTCGACCGCCGACCTCGCAATCCTCATCAGGGCGTCCGTCAGTCACGGGCGCCCTTTTTTTGTCTGCAGATCCGCCGGCGCCCTCCATCCACGGATGAACAGGTCGAAATCGTTGCGCACGTCACGTTCATCGATCGGATGGCGCGACGTGAACGCGATCGTCAGTCCCGCGGCATCCAGCTGCGGGGCTTCGCTTTCCTCCGGCCATGCAGCGGGACCGCCGCTGACCCGAGTCATGCGCGCGGCCTCACGGTCGAAGAGAAACACGTCCGGCAGGAGATTGAGATCGTCGAGCCCTTCAGGGCATCGCCTCGCGCAGATCAAATCGGAGGCTTCGGACTCGAACGCGATCGTCTTCCCGTCTGCAGACAGCGCCGGACTGCGGCTCGGCCCGTTGGCGGTGCCGCCGCTCGCACTGCGACTGATCAGCACGGTGACCTGGCGATCCAGGTCGCGCACGAAGACGTCCGCGGATCGGTTGCGATCGCCGGCGATCAAATTGGTCGCCGTCGAGACGAACGCCACCCTGTGTCCGTCCCGGCTGATCGCCGAGTCGTAGCTGGGGCCGTCGAGCGTCACGCCGGCGGCGCCGGTACTGAGCCGGGTGGTGATCCCGAGCGTCAGATCACGCCGGTAGACCTGTGCGGTCGGCCGCGCGTTCTTCCGCGGCGGGGTCGCGCTGCGGCCCGCCTCGCTATCGAAATCCGCCGTTGACGTGAACGCCACGTAGCGGCCGTCGCCGCTGACGCTCGGCGCGAAGCTCGCGCCGGCGGTTCGCTGGACGCCGTGGCTGTCGACGCTGACGCGGCGAATGACGCGCGTCGCGATCTCGAACAGGTAGACATCCTCCGCCGCGCCGTTCGCGTCCGGCCCCTCGACCAGGTCGGTGCCGCTCGAGGCGAAGACCACGAACCGGCCGTCCTCGCTGACGGCCGGGTCGACGCTGAAGATGGGCGCGCCGTCGCGGGTGCCCGTTCGCACCAGCGTCGCCGTGTCGCCGACGCGATCGCGGACCACGATGCCCGTGCCGGTCTGCGCGGCATCATCGCTCACCACCACCGTCTTGAACACGAGATAGCGGCCGTTGCCGCTAAGACGCGGATGCGAGCTGTCGCCGCGCAGCGCCTGGTTGTCGGCGGTCACACTCTCGAGCGTGATGTGTCCGCTGGTCCGATCGAACACATAGATGTCGGCGAGATTGTCGCCGTCTGCAGGGACGAGTCGCGCA
>JBDTSX010000193.1:0-8056 GCA_039930925.1 Acidobacteriota bacterium
TGACGATCAGGTCGATCCCGAGCTCGCGCGCGCGCAGCGCTGCCTCGGTGCTCCGGATGCCGCAGTCCACCGACACGATCAGCGCGACCCCTTCCGCGTGCAGCCGCTCGATGGCCGGGGTCTGCAGCCCATACCCGTCGCGCAGCCGCTCGGGGAGGAAATGCACGACGTTGCCGCCGAGCAGCTCGAGCGCCCGGCGCAGGATGACGGTGGAGGTGATGCCGTCCACATCGTAGTCGCCGTGAATGGCAATCTTCTCGCGCTGGGCGACGGCGCGCTCGAGGCGCGTCACCGCCTGCTCCATGCCGGCGAGCTTGAATGGATCGTGGAGGTGATCGAGCGAGGGATGCAGGAACCGGTTCGCCTGGTCCGCGTCCGCCAGCCCCCGCATGCACAGCAGGCGGGCGATCACCGGCTGCACTCCGAGCGCTGCCGCGAGTGCTGCTGCCTGCTCGTCGTTGCACGGCAGGTGATGCCAGAGAAGATTCTTCACACGTCGGTGTCCGTTGTCCGCGGCTCGCCCGCTGAAACGCTCACGCTTCAGCCACTTTCTCGGTATCCGTGAAGGCGGTGCCCTCTTCCCCCATCCGGCGGAACTTGTCGTAGCGGGCGTTCAGCCTCGCCTCGACGGTCAGCGCCGAGACGTCGGCCAGCGCCGCCGACAGTGCCTGATCGACCAGCGCGGTCGCGGCATCCCGATCGTTGTGCGCGCCGCCGAGCGGCTCGGGCACGATGCCGTCGATCAGGCCGAGCGCCAGCATGTCGGGCGCGGTGATCTTCAGCGCCGCGGCGGCCTCCACCTTGCGCTCCGGATCGCGCCACAGAATGGCGGCGCATCCCTCGGGCGGGATCACGCTATAGACGGAGAACTCCTGCATCAGCACGCGATCGCCGATCGCAATCCCGAGCGCGCCGCCGCTGCCGCCTTCGCCGCAGACGATGACGATGATCGGGACGTCGAGCATCATCATCTCGCGCAGGTTCAGGGCAATCGCTTCGGCCACGCCGCGCTCTTCGGACTCGACGCCCGGATAGGCCGCCGGCGTGTCGATGAAGACCACGATCGGGCGGCTGAATTTCTGCGCCAGCTGCATCACGCGGAGCGCCTTGCGATAGCCCTCCGGCCGCGCGTAGCCGAAATTGCGATAAATCTTCTGCTTGGTGTCGGTGCCCTTCTGGTGCCCGATAATCGCGACCGGCGCGCCGCGGTAGGCCGCGAAGCCGCAGACCATGGCGTGATCATCCGCAAACCGCCGGTCACCGTGCAGCTCGTCCCAGCCGGTGAACAGCCGCTCGACGTAGTCGAGGGTGCTGGGCCGGTTCGGGTGCCGCGCGACCAGCACCCGCTGCCAAGGAGTCAGGGTGGCATAGATTTCACTGCGAATCTCGTTGGCGCGCTTCCGCAGCGTGTCGATCGAGCGCTCCCGCTCCGGTGTGCGGGGCATCATGCTGAGCGCTTCGATCTCCTTCAGCAGCACACCGACCGGCTCTTCGAACTCTAGGACGTCACTCATAAGATGGTTCGCGACCGTGTCTGGCGGACTCGCGATTGGTGATCAGGGAACAGGAACCCGGGATTGAGCAATTTACCGCAACTCCACCGTGCCGGCGCCGCAAATGCGTTCCACCTCGGTGACCAGTTTCTCCGACGGACGGACCCGCTGCGCGACGTCCGCCCGGACCCGCAGCGGCCGCGGCTGACCCTTGACGTCCAGCTCCAGCATGACGCGACGGTCGCCGCGGTGCCGCGACAGCAGTTCCGCCAGCGCCTCGAAGGTCGGGCGCCCGTGGGGTGGAACCGCGAGGTGAATCGCCACTTCTCGCGTGGTCCGCTCCTTGAGCGCCGCGATCGACATCAGCTCCGTGGACACGATCCGCGCCGACTCGTCGTCCTTGTCGAGCTTGCCCCGCACCAGCAGCATCGCGTCAGCCTCGACGAGCAGCCCGTGCTTCGAGAACGTCTCCGGGAACACCACCACCTCCACCGCGCCGCCGACGTCGTCCAGCATGAACACCGCCATGCGGTCCCCTTTCTTGGTCTTCAACGGCCGCAGCGCGGAGACGATGCCGGCGACCCAGACGTCCGCTTCGGGCTGCGTCAGGTCGGCGACGCGCCGGGCCCCGAACGTCTTCAGCTCCTCGCCAAAGCGATCGAGGGGATGGCCGCTCATGTAGAGCCCGAGTGCTTCCTTTTCGCCGGCGAGCTGCTGCACCTCGGTCCACGCGGGCGCATCCGGCAGCGCCGCTCCAGACGCGGTCGGCCCGTCGTCATCCCCGCCGCCGAACAACTGCGACTGGCCCTTGTCGCGGTCGCGCTGGTGACGGCCGCCGTGCTCGATCGCCCGGTCAACGGCCGCGAAGAGCCGCGCGCGCCGGGAGGCCACGGTGCCGGCCGAGGCGTGCAGCAGGGAGTCCAGCGCGCCGGCCTTGACCAGGCTCTCGAGCACGCGCTTGTTGACCAGCCGGAGATCGGCATGCTCGCACAGTGTATACAGGGAGTCGATGCGACCGACGGCGCGGCGCACCGCGAGAATCGACAGGACCGCGCCCTCGCCGACGTTCTTCACCGCGCACAGGCCGAAGCGGACGGTGCGGTCGACGACCGTGAACTGCAGCTGGCTGGCGTTGAGGTCGGGAGCGAGGATGGTGACGCCAAGATCGCGGCACTCACCGAGGTACATCGCCAGCTTGTCGGTGTTCGCCGCTTCGATGGTCAGCAGCGCGGCCATGTACTCGGCCGGGTAGTTGGCCTTCAGGTAGCCGGTCTGGTAGGCGATCCAGGCGTACGTGGTGGAGTGCGACTTGTTGAAGCCGTACCCCGCGAAGTACTCCATCAAATCGAAGATCTTGGTGGCCTTTTTTTCGCTGACCCCGTTGGCTGCCGCCCCCTTCGTGAACGCCTCACGCTGCTTGGCCATGACCTTGGGATCCTTCTTCCCCATGGCCTTTCGCAGCATGTCCGACTGGCCCATCGTGAACCCGGCCAGGACCGCGGCGATGCGCATCACCTGTTCCTGGTACGCGATGACGCCGTAGGTGTCGCCGAGGATCGGCGCCAGCGCCGCCAGCTCGTACTTGACCTCCGTCTTGCCCTGCTTGCGGGCGATGTAGTCGTCCACCATTCCGCTCTTCAGCGGGCCGGGACGGTACAGGGCATTGAGCGCGATCAGGTCGTCGAGCCGCTCCGGCTTGGCCTTGCGGAGCAGTTCGCGCATCCCCGAGCTTTCGAACTGGAACACGCCGTAGGTCTGGCCGTCGGCAAAGAGCTTGTAGGTCTTCTCGTCGGTGAGCGGGATCGCGTCGATGTCGAGGACGATCCCTTCGGTGCGCTTGATTTCGTCGACCGCGTCCTGGATCAGCGTCAGCGTGCTGAGCCCCAGAAAGTCCATCTTCAGGAGGCCGACGCGCTCGACTTCCTTCATCGCCCACTGCGTGACGATTTCGTCTTTCTGACTCTTGTAGAGCGGGACGAATTCGGTGAGCGGCCGCGGCGCGATCACGACTCCGGCGGCGTGGACGGAGGCGTGCCGCGTCATCCCTTCGAGACGCCGCGCCACCGCGAGCAGCTCCTTCACCCGCTCGTCGGTGCGCTCCATCTCCTTCAGCACCGGGTTTTCTTCGAGCGCCTTGGCCAGCGTCATGTCGAGCGCCGGGGGGATCGCCTTGGCGACGCGATCGGCGTCGGCGTAGGAGATATCCATCACGCGGGCGACGTCACGGACGACGGCGCGCGCTTTCATCGTGCCGAAGGTGATGATCTGGGCGACGTTCGCGCGCCCGTACTTGGCCGTGACGTATTCGATCACCTCGCCGCGCCGGCGCTCGCAGAAATCGATGTCGATGTCCGGCAGCGATACGCGCTCGGGATTGAGGAAGCGCTCGAAGATCAGGTCGTACTCGATCGGATCGACGTCGGTGATGCGGAGGCAGTAGGCGACGAAGCTGCCGGCCGCCGATCCGCGGCCCGGCCCGACCGGAATGCCTTTCTCGCGCGCGTGGCGGATGAAATCCCACGTGATCAAGAAGTACCCCGGGTAGTTCATCTGCTTGATCATGTCGATTTCGTAGCTGAGGCGCCGCTGGTACTCGTCGATGGTGTGCTTCAGCACGCCGCGCGCCGCCAGATCCTGCAGGCGCGTCAGCCGCTGGACAAAACCCTCGCGCACGACGTGTTCGAAATAGTCGTCGAGCGTGAAGCCCGCGGGCACGTCGAAATTCGGCAGGTGATTGACCGTGCCGGAGAGATCGACGTTGCAGCGCTCGGCGATGCGCACCGTGTTCTGGAGCGCGTCCAGGTGATCCGGGAAGACGCGCGCCATGTCCTCGGCGGTCTTCATGAAGAACTGGTCGCCGTGGTAGCGCAGCCGGTCGGCATCGTTCACCGACTTGCCGGTGCCGATGCAGAGCAGGACATCGTGCGGCCGGTAGTCGGAATTGTGCAGGTAATGGACGTCGTTGGTGACCACCAGCGGGATGCCGAGCTCCTTCGCGATCGGCTGCAGCCCGATGTTGACGACGCGCTGGTCGTCGATCCCCTGATACTGCATCTCGAGGAAGAAGTTGCCGGGACCGAGAATGTCGCGATACGCGGCCGCCGCGCCGAGTGCCTTCTGCTGCTGCTCGGTCCGGATACCGGTGGCGACTTCCCCTTTCAAGCAGCTGCTGAGGCCAATCAGCCCTTCCGAGTGCTGCGCGAGCAGCGCCTTGTCGATGCGCGGCTTGTAGTAGAAGCCCTCGGTGTAGCCGGAGGAGACCAGCTTGATCAGGTTGTGATAGCCGACCTTCGTCTCGGCGAGGAGCACCAGATGGTTCGCGGTTTCTCCCGGGACACCGCTCTTGGTCCGTCGATCTCCCGGCGCGACGTAGACCTCGCAGCCGAGGATCGGATTGAGGCCGCGCTTCCGCGCCTGGTCGTGAAAGATGATCGACGAGAACATGTTGCCGTGCTCGGTGATCGCAACCGCCGGCATCTTCAGCTCGACCGCGCGATCGAGCATCTCTTCGATGCGGCAGGCGCCGTCGAGCAGGGAATATTCAGAGTGCAGATGGAGGTGAACGAACTCTGTCATGGCCGATGACTATTCCCACTCGATCGTCGAAGGGGGTTTCGAGCTGATGTCGTAGACGACCCGGTTGATGCCCTTGACCTCGTTGACGATGCGGGACGAGATCGACGCCAGCAGCTCGTGCGGGAGCCGGGCCCAGTCGGCGGTCATGCCGTCGCGGCTCTCGACCGCGCGGATCGCGATGGTGTACTCGTAGGTCCGCGCGTCTCCCATTACGCCGACGCTCTGGATCGGCAGCAGCACGGCAAACGACTGCCACAGGGTGCGATACCAGCCCGCGCGGCGCACTTCTTCGGCCACGATGTAATCGGCGCGGCGCACCAGCTCGAGGCGCGACGGCGTGACCTCGCCGAGAATCCGGACCGCAAGCCCCGGTCCGGGAAACGGCTGGCGCCAGACGAACTCGTCGTCGAGGCCGAGCTCCTTCCCGACCAGCCGCACCTCATCCTTGAAGAGCAGCCGCAGCGGCTCCACCAGCTTGAACCGCATCCGATCGGGCAGCCCGCCAACGTTGTGGTGGCTCTTGATGACGTGCGACGGCCCAACCACGGAGACGCTTTCGATGACGTCGGGATAGAGGGTGCCCTGACCAAGAAAATCGAAGGAGCCGAGCTTCAACGCTTCGCTCTCGAACACGTCGATGAACGCCGCGCCGATGATCTTGCGCTTCCGCTCCGGATCGGTGATGCCGGCCAGCCGCTCGAGGAACAGCGACGAGGCGTCCACGAAGACGAGCGGCAGCTGCAGGCGCTCGAACCGCTTGCGGATCTGCGCCGCCTCGTCCTGACGCATCACCCCGTTGTCCACGAAGATGCAGGTCAACCGCTCGCCGATGGCGCGGTGGATCAGCATCGCCGCGACACTCGAGTCGACGCCGCCGCTCAGGCCGCAGACCACGCGCCCCTCCCCCACCTGCTGGCGGATGCGTGCGGTCGCCTCCTCGACAAACGAGGACATGGTCCAGTCGCCGGTGCACCCGCACACGCCGTACGCAAAGTTGCGCAGGATGTCGAGCCCATGGTCGGTATGGGCGACTTCGGGATGGAACAGGAGCGCATAGAGCCGGCGGTCGTCCGCCGCCATCGCGGCGACCGGAGCATTGGCGCTGGTGGCGGTCACGACGAAGCCGGGAGGGGCGCTCTTGACCAGATCGCCGTGGCTGGCCCATACCCGCAGCTCCGAGGGCACGGACGCGAAGAGCGGCGCCGCCGGTTCGACCTGAATCGTGGCGAGTCCGAACTCCCGATGCGGAGCGGGCGCGACCTCGCCGCCGAGCGCGTGGGTCATCAACTGCATGCCGTAGCAGATGCCCAGCACCGGAACGCCCGCGCCGTAGACCGCTGGATCGCAGTGCGGCGCGCCCGCTTCGGAGACGCTCTTCGGTCCGCCCGACAGCACGATCCCGACCGGACGCCGCCGCGCGATCTCGCCGATCGGCGTGTCGAACGGCAGAATCTCGGTGTAGATGGAAAGCTCGCGCAGCCGGCGCGCGATCAGCTGGGTGAATTGCGAGCCGAAGTCGAGGACGACCAGGGTCTGATGGGTCGAATCGCTAATCACTGATCACTAATCTCGGATCATGGAATCGTTGAATCAAGTCGCCCAGCCGGGGAAACGCGAATCGTTGAATCTCGAATCGTGGAATCCGGGAGCAGGCGGCCGGTGCGGGTGATCGGCAGACGAGCTCCTGCGTCCGGTCCGGAAGGCAACCGGCCAGAGTTCCGGCAGCACGCGGTCACATCAAACGGTGTCAGGCCCTTATTATAGGATGTGCTCCCAGTCCGCACCAGAGTTCTTCCGTCGCTGTTCCGCTCGCTCTCGGCGGTGTTCGCGATCGCGGTGATCGGCGGCGGCCGCTCTGCTCCGGCGCAAACGCCCAAGCCGACGGTCCTGGCGAGCGCCGCCACCGCCTCACCGCTCCCCTCGGAGGTCAGGTGGTCCGTGGCCGTGCCCGGCGTGGTCGCGCCGCCGGTGATCGAGGGCTCCCGGATTTTCGTCGTGCTGGAATCGGGCCACGTCGCGGCGTATCGCGGCGCGGATGGCGGCGAGTTGTGGAAGGTCGAGCTCCGCTCCGATCAGCAGATCACCGCTGACGGCGATCGCATCTTCGTCACGTCCGGTGACGCGCTCTACGCCATCGACGCCGACACTGGCGCGGCTCTCTGGCACGTGCCGACCGGCAAGCTGACCGCTCCGGTGCTCGCGCACGGAGGATGGGTCATCGTCACGTCCGACAACACACTCACCGCGTTCCGCTCGTCGGACGGCGGGAAAGTGTGGAGCCGTCCGTCCGCGGCGCAGAAGTATCGCCCGACGATTGAAGGGGACAATCTGTACGTATCGCTCGACTCGGGCAGCCTGCTCGCCCTGGACCTGCGCGCGGGCTCCGAACGGTGGGCGAAGCATTTTGCCGGAGCTCCGACCGAAGTGCTCGCGTTTGCCGATCGCATCTACTTCGCGTCCAACGACAAGTATTTCTATTCCGTCGAGAGCGGTCCTGGCACGATCTCGTGGCGCATGCGATTCGGCACGACGCTGCGCGGTCCGCCGGTCGCCAACGCGTCGCGCGTGTTCGTGGCGGGAATGGACAACGTGATTCGCGCCTACGACCGCGGCAGCGGCGCGGAGCGCTGGCACGCGTCGGTCCCCTACCGGCCCACCGGGTTGATCCTCGTCGGCACCAGCATCGTCGTGCCGGGCATCTCTCCGGAGTTGCGCGCGTTCGATGCCGTAACCGGGAAACCCGCCGGCCAGATTGTGCTCCCGGAGCAACTAGCGACGCCGCCCGCCTTTGACCAGTCGGAGAAAGAGATCCTGATGGCCGCGGTGATCGGCGGCCTGAGCGGCCAGTGGAAGCTGCTGCTGACGCAGCCCGGTCCCCCGTCGCCGCCGGTGCTTGCGGTCGAGCCGCTGACGACGCTGCCCGGGACTACCGTCCTGGCTGAGGCGCCGCCGCCGCCCGTGTGAGGAGCTCGGCGCGTTCTTCACGG
>JBDTSX010000194.1:0-8032 GCA_039930925.1 Acidobacteriota bacterium
TGCCGCACGGCAGGATTGGGCTGGAACCAGAACGGGAGCGGGTAATGCGCAGCACAATGAGGGGTTCAGCGCGTTGGGGGCTCGGTCTGATCGCGCTGGCGATGGGCGCTGCTCCGCTTGCGCGCGGGGCGGGCGCCCAGAAGTCGACCGCGGGAGCGCCGCCAGTGGTCCTGCTGACCACGCAGCAAGACCACGATCGGCAGATGAAGGAGCTGAAGATCAGCGGCTTTCCGCCAGGGCCCGCCGCATATCAGGCCGGGACGTACGACGAGGTGACGGCGACCCCCTACCCGAAGCTCCCGGATCCGCTCGTGATGAAAAGCGGCACGAGGGTGACCACGGCGGCGCAGTGGAAAGCGCGGCGCGCCGAGATCGTGGAGTATTTCGATCGTGAAGTGTACGGCCGCGCGCCGAAGAACACGCCGGCGGTCAAGTGGGAACTGGTGAGTAGCGAGAAAGGGCTGCCGATGGGGCGCGGCGGGTTCGGTGCGGGCCGCGCAGCCCCCACGCCGGTCAGCGACGTCCCCGTCATCACGAAGCAGCTCATCGGCCACGTGGACAACGCGTCCTATCCGCTCATCACCGTCAATATCGGGCTGACGGTGGTGACCCCCGCGAACGCCACCGGCCCGGTGCCGATCGTCATGCAGTTCGGCGGCGGCGGTCCGAATCCGATGCCCCAGAACGACACGCCGAACCCGTGCGCGCCTCCGCCCGGATCAGCGCCGGCGGGCGGCGTTGCGGGTGCAGCGCGTGGCGCCCTGCCGGCAGGCGCGCGAGCCGGCGGCGCTGGCGTCCCCGGGGCGGGGCGAGGTCCCGCGGGCCCGAACTGGCAGGCGCAGCTTCTGGCCAAGGGCTGGGGATACGCGATGTTGAACACCTCGTCGATCCAGGCCGACAGCGGTTGCGGGCTCACGGTCGGCATCATCGGCCTGACGAACAAAGGTCAACCGCGCAAGATGGACGACTGGGGCTCTCTCCGCGCCCTCGCGTGGGGCGCGGATCGCGCCATGGACTACTTCGAGACGGACAAATCGGTTGACGCAAAGCGAGTGGGCGTCGAGGGCCACTCGCGCTGGGGCAAGGCGACACTCGTCACGATGGCGTACGACGAACGGTTTGCGATCGGGTACGTCAGTTCGTCCGGGGAAGGAGGCGCCAAGCTCCACCGGCGGCAATTCGGCGAGCGCGTGGACAACCTGACCGCCGCGAACGAGTATCACTGGGTCGCCGGGAATTTCATGAACTACGGCGGGCGGTGGGACGCGCTGCCCGTCGACTCGCACGAGCTGATCGCGTTGGTGGCGCCGCGCCCATTGTTCCTGAGCGCGGGCAGCGGCCCCCTGACCAATCCCGACGGCTCTTACCAGCTGTTGCCTTCCGGCGATCCGCGATGCCAGCCGGCACGCGGGCCCTGTGAGACACAGCCGGTCGACATCATGGACGCGTGGGCGGACGCGAAGGGGACGTTCATGGCCGGGGCGGCCGCCAGTCCCGTGTACACGCTGCTCGGCAAGAAGGGCCTCGGCACCACCGAGTTCCCGAAAATCGAGACCGGGTTGATGGACGGGGATCTGACGTTCCGGCAGCACGCCGGGCCTCACACCGACGCGCCGAACTGGCCCGTCTTCATCCAGTTCGCCGATCGGGAATTCAAGGCCCTGAGGTAGCGAGTCGAGGCCGTTTTCGACACCGGCCTGCCAGGGTTCCGCGCGGGAACCCTGGCGACCTGGAGATGGTCCCCGTTGACCTCGTCGACCGGTATGCCGGCCACCGTGGATTAGTGAATGGTCCAGCCGCCATCCACCATCAGCACGTGCCCCACGACCATGTCCGACATGCTGCTCGCCAGAAACAGCACCGCCCCGACGAGATCGCCAGGCTGATTCCACCGGCCGACCGGCAGCATCTGGGTGGTGGCCCACTCCTTGTACCCGGGGCGCTCGAGGATCACCTTGCGTGACACCGTCTCCGTGATGCAGGGCGCCACGACGTTGACCGTGACTCCCTGCCGCGCCCATTCGAGTGACAGCGCGCGGGACAGGTGGTGCACGCCGGCCTTCGCCGCGGCATAGACCGAACGCTTCTCGAACGCGACCTCGCCGAAGTTCGAGCCGATGTTGACAATCTTCCCGCCGCCCTGCGGGATCATCACCCGCGCCGCTGCCTGGCAGGCGAAGAACACACTCTTCAACGACGCGTCCATCGTCTGGACATACTCCTCTTCGGTGACCTCGAGGGCGAGCGTCGTCCCGGTCCAGCCCGCGTTGTTGACCAGGATGTCGATGCGGCCGAAGGCCTCTTTCGCCCGGTCCATGAGCGCGCGCACCTGCGCCACGTCCGACACGTCGGTGGGGACCACGAGGGACCGACGACCCAGGCCCTCGATCTCCGCCTGCACCTCCTTGATCTCGTCGTGGCGGCCCAGCGGGTGCTTCGCGAGCACGACGTGGGCACCCGCCTGGGCGAGGCCGATCGCGATCGCCCGGCCAATCCCCTGTGATGCGCCGGTCACAATCGCAATCTTGTCCTGCAGGCCGAAGCCCGCGTAGTCCACACTCATGAGTCCTTCTCCATGTCCTTCGCCGACGGCAGCAGCATCCTTATACCAGGCCGCGAATGGCCGCCGCGATTCCCCCGGGGGTCAGCCCGAACACGTCGACCAGTTCCTCGTAGGTGCCCGAGTGGATGAATTGTGCCTGCCCGTCCGGCGCGAGCGTGTTGATGGTCACGACGCGAGTGAGATCTCCCGCAGCGAGCCGCGCGCGGTGGCGATAGAGGACTTTCAGGAAGTTCTGCCAGATGTACCCGTTGTTCTGCTCCGCGAAGACCAGCAGTTGACCGGACTCGAACAGCCGCAGCAGCATCGCATCGTCGATCGACGGCATATCGACGACACCGACGCTCAACCCGTCCCGCGCGCACGCCTCTGCGGCGCCCAGGGCCTCATACACGCCGCGGCCGCTGCTGACGATGACGGCGAGGTCCGCGGGGCTCTCGCGCAGCACGTGGCCGGCACCGAACTCGAAGACGTAGTCGCTGCCGTAGAGCACCGCTGATGGCGTGCGCATGACGCGGACGTAGATCAGCCCCCGGTTGCCGTCCATGATCCACTTCATGATCCCGAGCAGCTGCTGCGGACACGACACGTCGACGATCTTGAGATGCGCGACGGCATCGAAGGTCGTGCTGTCGTCGTTGCCCATGTGGGTCGCGCCGTTGGTGCGGGTCTCGAAATTGGCGGCGGTGGCGAGAAAGGTGAGGTCGAGGCCGTGTCCCTCGCTCAACCAGCCGTCTGGCGCCTCCATCGCTTCGATCCGTTCCTGATGCCCGACGGCGATCCGGCGCAGGACTTTCCAGTCGAAGAACGGGCAGAAGGTGCTCACCCAGGTGTTGCTGCCGAGCGCCGCGAACGCCTCGCCGATCAGCATCATGTTGGCCTCGGCGACCCCCACGTTGAGCGCCCGCCGCTGATCCACGGCTGCCACCCCCGCTTCGAGTCCGCTCGTGGACGCGAGATCCGAATCGATCGAGACGATGGCCGGGTCCCGGGCGAACACCTTCATCGCCGCGGTCACCACCTCGGCTGCGCTGTACGACTTCCCTCGATCGAGCGTCGGTAGCGAGGCGAGGTCGTACTGGATCCGCTTCCGCCGCGGCGGCACGCGCGTGGTGAGAACGGGGCCGATCGCACTCTTCACCGTCCAGTCGGCGGCTGCGCCGCGCGTGATCTCGAGGTGCATCTGCCTCGCGGCCTCGATCAGGCGCTCCTGGATGGCTTCGCCTTCAGCGCGGTCCTCGAGCCCGCCGGCGAAACGGGTGAACTCGTCCACCCGCGCCTGCCGCTGATTCGCCTGCATGGCGAGCTCCTGCGCGATGAGGCCGTCCGGAATCGTGACCTTGTGCTTGTTCATGAAGTCCGAGAAGCCGCCGAAGCCCTTGGTGCTGTGGCAGACGATCGCCGTCGGCTGGCCGTTGCGCGGCCCGTAACGGAACGCCTCGAGCGCCGTGTAGACGCCGTCGCACTGCGTCGCATCCGCGGTGTGCACCTGCCAGCCGAAGGCGCGGAACACCGGCTCGAGCTCGGGCATCGGGAAGACCATGCGGTTGTGGATGTCCAGCTGCCCGTAGTTGCGGTCGACCAGGACGCACAGGTTGTCGAGATGGTTCTGCCCCGCGTACATCACCGCCTCCCAGATCGGCCCCTCCTGCAACTCACCGTCTCCGACCATGGCGTAGGAATCGAACCGGGGGCTGGTGCGCCCCGCGATCGCGAAGCCCTGGGCGACGCCCATGCCCTGGCCCATCGGGCCGGTCGCGATGTGAATGCCCGGCAGCACCGGACCAGGGTGGCCGTTCAGAATGCTCCTATAGGATCGGGAGTTGCGCAGCACGGCGGGGTCGAAGTAGCCGAGATCGGCGTAGATCGCCGCCAGCGCGGCGACGGCGTGCCCCTTGCTCAACGTGAACATGTCCTGGCCGCGCTCGGTCGGGTCGACGACGTTCAGGCGCAGGAACCCGCCATAGAACAGCGAGACCAGCGGTATCGTCGCGGAGAACGCGCCGCCCGAGTGCAGGCTCTTGTCGACCGCATCGCGGCACTGCTCCACCGTGAGCAGCCGCACGTCCGATTCCTTGATCGCGAGCAGCTTGTAGATGCCCTGCCGGAGCGCGTGCTCAGGGTAGGTCGCCGCATTCGGCCGAACTGTCGCGTCGGGCCCGGTCTTCACGCTTCGGTTGCTCATGCTGTAAAAATACCCGTTATCGATCTGGCGAGGACGAGGTGCCCGCCGTCCGCTCCGCGCTACCGGCTGATGATTGGGTCCGCGGGCTCGAGTCGGCAAGAAGCGCGACCGGCGCGGCGATGCCGGCGGCGAGAAAATCGCGTCTGCTGATCGCTCGCGCCTCATCCGGGCTCATGTGGGTGCTCCTTGCAGGTTGGGGGGTGAAATCGGTGCTTCGATGGTCGATACGGGTTATAGGGTACGGGTTGCGCCGCCGCCTCTGTCAACATCCAACGCCGCCGGAAGCGATGGACGCGCGCGGTCGAGGCTGGCGACCGGCGCCGCAGACGGCCCGCGGTCCCCGTGGCGGTCTCGCCGCGAGAGCCGAATCGTGCTGCCGGCGCGCGGCGAGTCGGCTGCCTGGACGTCGGTGCCGACCCTAATAATTATCGATAATCGTTTTGACGACAACGGAAAAGATCGGTGATACTGGCACTCCGCGGCGGGCCCGGCGAGGCGCGCGGCGGGACCGCGTCCTCACGATTCTTCCGATGTCCAGCGGTACGCCACTGGACCCGCGGCGGTTGCTGGCGCTCGCGTCTGACGCCGAGAGGAGTTCTATGATGTCGTTCAGTTGGACCGGGCCGCGGTCTCGACAGTGCGCCTGGGCCGCTGCGCTCGTCGTGGCCGCCGCTGGTGGCGCGATCAGCATCAGGGTGTCTGCCGCCGAGAGCCGGTGGTGGCTCGACTACGCCGGCGGGCCGGCGAGCTCGCGCTACTTTGCATCCAGGGAGATCAACAAATCGAACGTCGGCAAGCTGGCCGTCGCCTGGACCTACCCGTACGGCGAAACCGGATTCAACGCGATTGTCGCCAACGGCACCATTTACGGCCGCGGCCGCAATGGGGCGATCGTCGCGCTCGATGCAAAGACCGGCAAGGAGATCTGGATTCACGACGCCATGCAGGCGATGTCGGCTCGCGGAATGAACTACTGGGAAAGCACGAACGGCACGGATCGGCGGCTCATCTTCAGCATGAACGACTACCTGCAGGAGATCGATGCCCGGACCGGGCTGTCGATCACCGCGTTCGGCAAGGAGGGCGTCGTCGATCTGCGGCAGGGGCTGGGCCGGGATCCGGCCACCATCGGGAGGATTCAATCGGGGACGCCAGGCAAGATCTTCGAGAATTCGATCCTGCTCGGGTCAGCCACCGGGGAGGGCTACCTCTCTCCGCCGGGAGATTTGCGCGCCTACGATGTGCTGACCGGCGCGCTCCTCTGGCAGTTCCACACCGTGCCCCATCCTGACGAATTCGGCTACGAGACGTGGCCCAAGGACGCCTGGAAGTACATCGGCGGCACCAACACCTGGGGAGAGATCACCATCGATGCGAAACGGGGGATTGCCTATTTCCCGACCGGCTCGCCGACGTATGACTACTACGGCGCCGACCGGCCCGGGGAGAACCTGTTCGCCAACTGCCTGCTCGCCCTCGATGCGCGCACCGGCAAGCGCCTGTGGCATTTCCAGAACGTGCACCACGACCTCTGGGACTTCGACAACAATGCGGCCCCGCAACTGACGACGATCAGGAAGAGGGGCAAGGCCATCGACGTCGTCGCAATGGCCGGCAAGACCGGCTTCCTCTACGTGTTCGACCGCGTGACCGGGGCGCCGATCTGGCCGATCGAAGAACGGCCGGTGCCGAAGAGCGAGATGCCGGGGGAACAGAGTTGGCCGACCCAGCCCTTCCCGACAGTTCCGCCGCCATTCGTCAAGCAGGCCATGACCATCGACGAGATCAACCCGCACGCGGTCGTGACCGACGCCGCCCGCGCGGCATTCAAGGAGCGGCTCGGGAAAGCCCGCAACCTGGGTCTGTTCACGCCCATCGACTTCGTCGATACGGTGCACATACCGGGCAGCAACGGCGGCGCCCTCTTCGGGTACACGGCGGCGGAGCCCGACTCCGGGAACGTCTACGTCATCGGCCAGAACAACCCGGGTGTGCTCAAGCTGCTCAAGCCGACGCAGGCTGCGGCGGGCACGTTGCCCGGCCAGGCCGTCTATGTGCGTGAGTGTCAGGTGTGTCACGGTGCCGATCGCAGCGGCACCCAGAATGGACCGACCCTGCTCACCGTCCCTGGACGTGTCGATGCGGCGTCGATCCGCGCGACGGTCACGAGCGGCCAGGGACGCATGCCCGCGTTCCCGCACCTGAATGATGTCGACCTCGAAACACTGGCGACGTTCCTGAGCGTGCTACCGCCCGGCGCCCGCGGCCGTGGCGCTGGGGCCACCGCGACATTCGCCGCCGGGCCGGTCGTCGCGTCGGGAGGCGCGCAGGCTCGCGAGGTGACCGGCCGCGGCCGGGGCGGCCCGAGACCGTACCCGGAAGGGGTCGCACCGACGCCGCAGTACGTGATCGACGCGTACGGCACGATCGGCATCATGATGAAACCTCCATTCACGTCGCTCACGAAATACGATCTCAACACCGGCACCATCCGCTGGCAGGACGGCCTCGGCGACGACGCCCGCCTCGCCGCGCTCGGCATCACGGGCACCGGCGTGACCCAGATGAGGAGCAGCCTGATCGTCACCGGCGGCGGACTGATCTTCGCGCCGGGCGGGGACAGCAGGATTCGCGCGTTCGATACCGACACCGGCAAGGTGCTCTGGACCGCGGCGGTCGGGGGCGCGATCAGGGGAGGCCCGTCGATGTACGAGAGCGACGGCAAGCAGTATCTGCTGGTGGCCGCGTCCGGGGACATCCCGGTGTCGGGTACGGCGCCGAACAGCCCGGCGCCGGCCAACCTGCCGGCGGGATACGTGGCGTTCGCGTTGCCCGCGAAGTAGCGGAGCCGGCACCTACGGCCAGGTGATCAATCCGCGTCAACTCGGATTGACGATGCGCTTCGACTTCCAGCGCGGTCCCAGTGGAGAGTGAGATGCAGCCCATTTCGAGACGCGACTTCGTCCTGCTGGCCGCCAGCGGCGCGGTCGCGACCCCGTTCGCGCTGAACCCAGGGTTCGCGCGCGCCGCCGCGCCCGTCACCGCGCAGGAGATTGTCGACCGCGTGAAAAAGCACCTCGGCGTCGACTGGAGCAGCGACGACGTCGACACGTTCAAGATCGGCGATCCCGCCACGGTCGTCACCGGCGTGGTGACCACGTCCATGGCGACGCTCGACGTACTCCAGAAGGCGGTGCAGGCCGGCGCGAATTTCATCATCACCGCCGCGCCGACCTTTTATACGAAGGCGGACCTGAGCACCCTGGCCGCCCGCGGCGCCGGGGGCG
>JBDTSX010000195.1:0-8024 GCA_039930925.1 Acidobacteriota bacterium
TGGAAGGCGGGCGACGACCTCAGGGAGATCCGCAAGCTCCTCTCGGACGCGCCGTCGCGGCTCGCGTTGACCTACCCCGAGCATCTGATGGTGCTCGCCGTCATGTCGCAGATGCTGGCGCGGCTGCGGGAGGCGGGATGCATCGCGCGGGTCCCCGGCTGGGAAGAGATGCGGACGTGGTGCGTCGAGCCGTCGGGCGCCGCCGGACGCGGGCAGATGGTGGCGGGGGTCGATCCGGAGAACGTCCGGCGTGGGCGGCCGGTGACGATCGATCTGTCGCGCCTTGCGCTGGCGGAGTTGCGCGCGTCGTACACCGATCCGAGCGCGTCGCTCGAATCGCTGGCCGGGAGAGTCGGCGTGAGCGCCGGGCATCTCGGCCGGGTGCTGAAGCGCGGCACCGGCCGCGGTTTCCGCGCGCACCTCACGCGGCTGCGCACGCGCCATGCGGCCGGACTCCTGCGCGGGCGGCTGACCGTCAAGCAAGTCGCGATCGCGGTGGGATACCTCTCGACCGGCGAGCTCGATCGGCATTTCCGCGCAACGTTCGGCGCGACGCCGTCGGAGTACCGGCTCGCGATCCTCCACTCGGCGCACGACCTGTCCTTGCGTACATCGATCATAAATTCCGAGTAGCCGCGCTCGCGGCGTTCACGCGGGAGCCCGATGGTAACTATGCCTGGTCAGTCCGGCCGCGGTCGCGCGCGATCACCGCCACTCGCGGTCCGAGCTACTCAGCGAACAGGAGGAGCGAAAGATGGGCACCAGAACCAGGATGATGCGGCGCGCCGGGCAGGCGCTCGCAATCGCGGCGCTCGCCGCATGGTCGTCGGCGTGGGTGGACGCGGCCCGCCCCGCCGGCGACCTGCAGCAGGACACCGGTCTTCAGCGGGAGGACGGCCCCAAACGGGAGACGGTCAGCGCCGACATCAGCATCACGCGGAGGCGTGTGAACGCCGACGGAACGGCCGACGGCCTGCCGACGCAGGTGGCGTACCACTGGATGCGCGAACGGGTGAATGGGAAGTGGCGGACCGTCGTGACGGTCCCGTCGAGCCTGTCGTGGGCGATCGATCCGCTGACCCGCGCGCCACGCGAGATGGAGGCACGAGCGGTGCGGGTTGAAGACTCGGAGGATGGAACGCCGCTGCGCTTCTTCACGCGCACCGGGCAGCTGGTGCGGATTCCCTCGGCGCCGGAGCTGTCACAGGTGCGGGGTACGTTCTCGAAGCTGCCGGCCGCGAAGCAGGAGATGAAGGCGCCGCCGCCGCCCCAGAAAATCGGGACCGAGATGGCGCGGCCGTCCGTCACGGCCGCCGGGCAGTCCTGGGCTGACACGCTGGTCATCGATCCAAGCACCACCCTGGCCCGCAGGGCAGCGCTGGAGCGCGCCAACGGTGCCCCGAAAGGGCGGGTCGGAGGGCTCGACCGCTTTGTCACTTACAAGGGAGACGCTGCAATCGAAACGCTGGTTCAGCCATCAGTCGCGGTCCCCGTACAAGTCAACGTCGTCCGCAACAGCGCACTCGTGATGCAGACCGTGATTACGTATGCGGCCGGAACCGGGGGAACCCTGGTGCGTCAGCGGCTGTATTCGACGCGCGTGACCGACGCCGCCGGGACGCGCGCCACGGTCGATATGCAGTACTCCAACGTGCGCACGGTCGCGGGGGTGGCGCAATGACCGGCCGCCGGCATGCCGCGTTGATGATTGTGACCTTGCTGCTTGCGCTGGGCCCGGCGCTCCGCGCGCAGGATCAGGAGGCGGTGTTCGTGCACGGCGGAGCGAGCAACGGAGCGAGCTGGTCGGCGGCTGCGCAGCGGCTCGCCTCGGATCTGCAGATCCGGGAGCACATCGCCGAGGTGACCTGGCAGAACCAGATCGGGAGCCAGGCGGCGCAGGTGCAAGCGCAGTTCGGCTCGCTGCCGGCATCGACCATCGCCGTCGGCCATAGCAATGGCGGGGTCGTCTCGCGCGAGTGGAGCCGCATTCATCCCGTGTCCGGCATCGCGACGATCGGAACGCCCCACTCCGGCATGCCGCTCTGGACGCATGCGCTCGACGTCATGAATTTCAACTGGCGCGGATTCGACCTGATGTACAGCGTCTACGACGCGTTCAACATCGACTACGACGAATGGTGGTGGGTGCTGGCCGCTACAGAAGGCTGGGTCGGCTTGACCTACGACGTCGCGAGCCAGTCTCTCCTCCACCTGGCCGGGACGATCGGCTTTACCGGCGGCCTTCCGATGATTCCGCAGATGGCGCCCGGGTCACAGTATCTGGCCGCCGACTTGAACGGTTCCGCGAATCTTGCCCGCGAGGCATCCCGGATTCCAAACCGTGTCGGCATCGTGAACATCGCCGACCGCTACTGGGAAGGAGGGGTGTTCCGGGCCGCGGGTCAGGACTCCAGATGGTGGTCGATCGCCATGAATACCGCGGCGGTGGGGCTCGATGTCTATGCCGGCTATTTGTATGCCAGTCCCGACGCGTGGGACTGGGAAAAGGCCGGGCGCATGTTGACCCTGTCCTCGTGGTTCTGGGAGGACGAGGAGGTCTGGTGCCGGGCCGTGTCGGACCCGAACCCGATCTCCGCCGGCGCGTGCCTCCCGAATGATTCAGTCGTCCCGGCATGGAGCCAGCAATATCCAGGCGCGGCGCGCATCAACGTCATGAACGGTCCGATTCACACGCGCGAGAAGCAAGACGGCCACGATGTTCTCTACTCGGCCCTGACGAACGCTCTGCACGTCGCCCCGCGCGGCGGATCCGGACCCGGGACCGGATCGCCGGGAGACATCAGCTTCTACGAACACATCCTCTTCGACGGCGAGTCGTTCCCCTCCTCGGGTGATCTCTCGTTCGTCGGGTGGGAGTGGAACGATCGCATCTCCTCCATTCGCATTCCGGCTGGAAAGACGGTGGTGCTGTACGAGCACATCGACTTTGGCGGTGCGTCTCTGACGCTGACAGGGGATCAGGTCGATCTCCGGGATAGCGCCGGGCCGGGCGGCGACGGCACCTGGAACGACGCGGTCAGCTCGATTCGCATCTATTGATCATGACGCACAACAGGGGCTGGACGGGCGTGCTGCTGGGAGCCGCGCTTCTCTGCGGATGGGTACGCCCGTTCGGCTCCGATCCGGCCGCGCCGCGGACGCAGTCGCCGGACTTCACATCTCTGGCGCTCTGGCACATCGCGGGGGAAGGGCGCGGGCGTCCGCTCGTTCACGGCGACGCGGTCTACTTCCTCTCGAAAGGTCACGAGGTTCTTGCGGTTGACACGGTCAGCGGCGCGTTGCGGTGGAGGCGCCAGACGGGGGAGCCAGGAGCCACCACCATGGGCACGTCGATCGTGGCAACTGGCTCGGTGCTGGTGGCGGGCGATTACAACCTCGTGGCCTTTGCACGGGATAGCGGCGTGCTCCGGTGGCGATTTGCGCCGCACAACGGATATGCGCCGGGCATCTACCTCGGCGAGGCTGCCGAGGATGTGGTCTTTGCGGGGTCGCCGGCAGGCCGGCTGTATGCGATCGACGGAGAATCCGGCGCCGAGCGCTGGGCATCGTCTCCCGTCCACGGTCCGGCTGAAACCGTGTTTCAGCCGGTTGTCGTCCACGATCTGGTCGTAGCCGCATACACGACCTTCTCGGCGCCGAATGCAGGCGGTGTCGCCGCGTACGACCGCCGCACCGGCGCGGAGAAATGGCGCACACCCTTCGTCAGGGGCGGCGGCACCAACCTGCCGGCTGGTTCCGGGGGCGGTCCCGTGGCGGTCGACGACCTGATCATTGCGGCGAGCGAGGACGGCACCATCCACGCGTTCGACCAGGGGAACGGCCGGATTCGATGGTCGATTCCGACCGCGGCGCAGTCGGGCGAATCGGAGTTCCGGCCCCTCGCAACGGCCGGCCGAACTCTCGCGGCAGGTTCATTGAGCGGGTGTGTCACCGCATACGACCTCGCCACCCGATTGGAGCGATGGCGGTACTGCGACCGGGATGGCGCGTCAGTGGCGTTCGCGATCGCCTGTGACGACCGCAATGTCTACGTGCCCTATTACGAGGGGCGTCTCATCGCGATCGACATCGACAGCGGCAAGGAGCGGTGGCGTATTGGTGGAGGCCCTGATAGCGGGTTCAACTGGCTGCCAGCCGTCGAGGGTGACCGGTTGTATGTGGGGGCGTCGACGGCCGGGTTTTTTGCATTCCGGCGCCCGTAGCGGCGCCAGAGAGGATCAGATCAATGAGACGTGCCGCGCTCCTCGTTCTGTGTGCGTTGACGATGAAGTGCACGGGTGGTGGGACCCCGGCGGCGCCATCGCCGCCAGGGGCGCCAACATCGGCTCCCACCGCGCCGGCCAGCAACCTGCCGCTGCAAGCCGGGCCACAGCTGCTGTCGGTGGTGGGATTTGGCCTATCCGACAACCCCCTCTATCCTCCCTGCAGCCCCATTCTGGTACCGCATGACGGACCCAATGTGGACACACTGGTCACATTGGAGCGAGACGGCGAGTACTGGGTGGCTCGCTCGACCAAGCCGGAGCTGGGCAACGTGGAGCTGCGCTTCCGCGAATCCACCGTGGGCGGACGACACGTGACCGGCACGATTCGCGGGACCGGTGTCGACGCCGGGACCACGCCGTCCGGGACCGTTCACGATGTGCGCGTGGCGTTTGCCGATGGAAGCGGCGGGGACGCCACGGTGGAAGGCGAGCTGACGGCGCCGCTGACGGGCCATTTGAACGGGCGAATCGCCGGGGTGCTAAGCTTCAGCGACCAGGTCGGGAATACGGCCACGTGTTCGGCCATCATCTGGTCCCTGCAGCCGGACCGGCGCCCATGACGGCGGTCTCGGTTCGCATATGGCGGCGGCCGCTTGGCGGCCCAGGTCTACGGTCCCGGCCGGCACGGATAGCCCGTTCGCCGCCGCCGGCCTACCGACAGGGCGGATCATCTTCCCCTTAAAGGACGCATGACGACGACCGGCCCGAGCCAGATCGAGCGACCGGATGGGCGCGTGGAGCTCGTGGACACCACGCGTGTCGAGCGCAGCACCTTGTACAACGAGGACCTCGCGCCCGTCCCGATCGCGCGGCGGGACTGGACCACCTATAACTACGCGGCGTTATGGATCAGCATGGCGCATTGCATCCCGACCTACATGCTGTCCGCCGGCCTGATGGCAGCCGGCATGAGCTGGGCGCAGGCGCTGTTCACCGTCGCGGTGGGTAACACGATCGTCCTCGTGCCGATCCTGCTCAACTCGCATCCCGGCACGAAATACGGCATCCCGTTCCCGGTGTTCGCGCGCGCCGCCTACGGGACCATCGGGTCGAACCTCCCGGCGCTGATGCGCGCGATCGTCGCGTGCGGGTGGTTCGGCATCCAGGCCTGGATCGGCGGCGAAGCGGTCAATACCTTCTTCACCAGCGTCGTGCCCGGCTGGCACGGCCTGCTCGGCTCCGGAATCGGCAGCCACACCAACACCGAGTGGCTCTCGTTCCTGATTTTCTGGACACTCAACATCGCGATTGTCTATCGCGGCATGGACCTGCTCCGGAGAGTGGAAAACTGGGCAGCCCCGTTCGTGCTCTTCATGACCGCGCTGCTGCTGATCTGGGCGGTGCGGGAGGCCAGGGGCTTCGGGCCTCTGCTCGCGCAGCCCGGAAGATTTCCAACTCTCCGCGAGTTCGTGCCGATCTTCATTCCGTCGCTCACCGCGATGATCGGATTCTGGGCGACGCTGTCCTTGAACATGCCGGACTTCACGCGGTTCGGCCGGAGCCAGCGCGAGCAGGTCATCGGGCAGGTCGTGGCGCTGCCGACCACGATGTTCGTGTTCGCCGCGATGGGCGTCCTGATCACGAGCGCGACGGCAATCATCTACGGCGAGGCGATCTGGGACCCGATCAAGCTGATCGGACGCTTCAGCTCGCCGCTGGTGATCGCCATCTCGATGTTCACCGCCATCGTGGCGACGCTCGCCGTCAACATCGCCGCCAACGTGGTCTCCCCCGCCAACGACTTCGCGAACGCGTTTCCGCGGCTGATCACGTTCAGGACTGGCGGGCTGGTCACCGGGATCGTGGGAATCCTGATGCAGCCGTGGCGGCTGCTCGCGGATCCGTCCTGCTACATCTTCGACTGGCTGCTTGGATACTCCGGCGGCCTCGGATCGATTGCCGGTGTGCTCATCGCGGACTACTGGCTGGTGCGGCGCACCAACCTGTCACTCGAGGATTTATATCTCACCACCGGCCGATATGGCCGCTGGAACCCGGCCGGCATCGTCGCCACGCTCGCCGGTTGCGCGCTGGCCTGGGGCGGCCTCGTCTACGCCCCGCTCCGCCCCCTCTTCGACTACGCCTGGTTCGTCGGATTCGGCGTGGCCGCCGCGGTTTATCTCGCAGCGAGGCGCGCAATCCCTGGGAGCAGGAGTCATCACTGAAGACGTCGCGCCCGACCCTGTCCGCAGCCGATTGTGAATCTCAACCGGCCGGTGAGTCAACGATTGGCGATTGGTGATCAACGATCAGGGATTAGTGATTTCCGGCGATCAGTGATCAGTGATGAGTGATTCAGCCACCGGTCGGCCCGGTCAATGCGCCGCCGACCGCTTCACCATTCCTCCTTCGACATCGGACAGCGGGTGGCAGGTCACGAAGGCGCGATCGTCGAGCCCCCGCACGATTGCCTTGACCTTGCCGATTTCCAGCCGGGTGACGACACAGTAGAGGATCTCCTGGTCTTCGAAGCTGAGGCCGCCCCGGCCGCGGTAGATGGTCACGCCGCGTCCGAGCTGCGTCATGATGCGGGCGCCGATCTCGCCGCTCAGGCGCGACACGATGGTGATGCCGGTGTACTCCTCGATGCCGTGGATGACGAAGTCGAGGGTCTTGGCCGCGGCGATGTAGGTCAGGATGGAATAGAGCGCTTCCTCGACGCCAAGCACCGTCATCGCGGTGAGGAAGAGCAGGACGTTGAACATCAGGATGATGTCGCCGACCTTCAGGATGCTGCTCCGTTTGCTGATCAGGAGCGCGGCGATCTCGGTGCCGTCGAGAACCGCCCCGCCGCGAACGGCGAAGCCGATGCCGGCGCCCAGGAAGAAGCCGCCGAAGACCGCCGTCAGGAGCCGATCGGACGTCACGTCAGGCACCGGCACCGTCACCAGGGCGAGGGAGAGGCCCGCGATCGCCAAAGTGCTGCGCACCGCGAACGCCCGGCCGATCTGACGGTATCCCAGTGCGATGAACGGCAGATTGATCACCGGCAGCCAGACCGAGAGCGGCATGCGGGTCGTTTTGGCGAGCAGCATCGAGATGCCGGTGACGCCGCCGTCGATCAGATTGCTGGAGAGGAGGAACCCGTGGAGCCCCATGGTTGCGCAGAGGACTCCGAGCGCAATCAGCAGCACATTCCGGACTTCGGGCCACGCATGTTTCATATGCGCGATCATAGCTGGTGCGGGCGCTTCCGCAGTTCGCAGGCCCGTGGCTTGCGCGCGCCGCGCTCGGGACTCGGGACTCGGGACTCGGGACTCGGGGTTCGGGACTCGGGGTTCGAGATTCTATTTTTCGCGCGCTGACTCGCGGATCATGTGGCGGCGAGATTCAAATCTGCGGTAGAAAGGTCCAGCCGTGTACTCGAAAAGAACCCTCTGTTCGTTCCTGGCGGTCAGCCTGGCACTGCTGATGCCGCCTCCCCTGTCGGCGTGGAACGACACCGGCCACAAGCTGGTCGCCGCGATCGCCTGGGATCACATGACGCCCGGCGCGCGGCAGCGGGCGATCGCGCTGCTCCAGGCGGCGCCTCCCGACGCCTGCCTGCTCGACCGCTTTCCGACCGACTCGCGCCCGCTGGCCGTGAGAGAGCGCGAGTTCTTCGTCATTGCGGGCACATGGGCTGACCTGGTCCGTCCCGATCGGGCGCATCCCCGCCCCTGCGAGCGCTTCCACCGCGCCTCCTGGCACTTCATCAACTACTTCTATTCCCTTTCTATTCAAAATTCTCCGGCCGCA
>JBDTSX010000196.1:0-8015 GCA_039930925.1 Acidobacteriota bacterium
AGGACACCACAACGGAGAAACGCCGGACGGGCCATGACGAAACCTCCCTGCAAATAGACCACGGGACGATTACGCGGGGATCTTCAAGAGGCGGTGCGCGTTGCCCCAGGTGATCTTGCGGAAGACTTCAGGCGACGCCGAACGCTTCAGCACGGTCAGCGTCTCGCGCGCGACACACTTGCCCGCGAGCCGCGCGGCCGCCGGGTTATTGCCCTGGCTGATCCCGCCGCCGTGACCGTCGCTGCACCCGCAGTCGCTGCCGAACATGAGCTTGTCTTGATGCCTCTGCAGGAAATCGCGGGTGAACTCGGCGTCGCGTGACAGGGCGTTGTTTCCTGAATTTGCAGAGAGATCGCCATAGAGATTCGGATAGTCGCTGAGCAGACGATCGGTGACGCCGCCGCGCACCATCGGTCCTGCGGGGTAGGCGGTCTCATTGTGGTAATCGGCGCTGACGTTCGCCCAGAACGCATCGGCGTGGCCAATGAACGTCGTGTTGGGAAAGGCCTTCAGCACCGATTCGAACTTCGTGGCGAACCCGGAGCTCCAGGTGCCTTCGTTTTCCGTGTGGTCGACTTCCTGGAAGTGAATCAGGATCGGGACTTGCAATTCCGCCGCAAGCGCGTAGGCGCTCCGAAATTCCGGACCATCCGTCGCGTGGTGCAGCTTCATTTCGCCGAATCCGCGTGCGCCGGCCTTCACCGCCTGCGTCAAGGCATCGACCCCGGATGGCAGCGCCGGATCGGCGCTCGCGAACCAGGTGAAACGGTCAGGGGCGGCGTCCTGAACGGCCCGCACCTGTTCGGCGCCGGTTGCGCGCGTGAGCAGATTCGCTCGTGTGACGCCCGCACCATCGAGATGCGCGAGGTTGGCGGACGCGCTGCCTCGCATGTGAAAATGGAGATCAAGAACTGGCGAACCCCATTCACCGGCCTGCAGGGTGCGAGTCGAACGCACACCGGGCAGGACCGCCGCGGCGGCGAGGCTGCCAAGGAAGTCGCGGCGGTTCAGAGACATGAGCGATAACCCTTCCTGGTGTTGGACGGCTTAGTTGGCGAGCTTCTGCGATCGCAGCCACTCGTTGAACCGATCGAGCCACGAATCGACGGGCTGATTGCGGGAACGCGTGCCGAAGCCGTGGCCACCCTGTTGGTAAATGTGGATCTCAGCCAATTTGTTCGCCGCCATCCATGCCGCAAAGAGGAGCGGTCCACTCTTGTTCGAGATGGGATCGTTCTATCGGTCGTCGGAGCCGAGAGCTGCGTCATGGGCGCGGCGAGCGTTCGTGCGCCGTCTCGGCCTGCGGCGATGCCGGTGACCGACGCGAGCGCGACGATGACGATCAAAATCCGCAGAGGACCTCCAAGTTCGCGTCTTATCTAGACGGTGTGGTGTCGATTCTTCCCGATGGGATACGCGGTGATTGGACCGGCCGAAGCGTGCGCCAGGCGCGTGAGGCTCGCTCTCATGCTCACCAGTTCAGCCGCCTCGGCCAAAGGGTTTTTCGTGAAATAGCCGCCGGCCGCGCAACACGCTCCAGTTAGCACCGCTTCGCAGTCAGCCACCGGATCGCGTCCGAGGGCGTGGTGAAATCGGCCTCGTCAGGGCCGGCGATCCCGTCGGGTGGACCGCTTATAGCGTTCACGAGCGTCGCGATGGCTGAATCCGGTATGGCCCTCGCCAAGGCGGCACGGAGCGCCCTCACATCCGATGTCGAGGCGGACTCGGTCTCGGTGCCGTCGACCAGAATTGGAATGCAGGGGCGATAGCAGCCATGCGCGATGACGCGCTGGACCGCGATCTTCCCACCTGCGCGTGTGAAGCGTGAGTGCAACCTCAGTATCAGCACTCCCGGAATATGCAGAAATTCAATCGCGAGGTCCATAATCCTGTGCAGCACTCGGAACGGCTCCAGACGCTCGGTGAAAAACGGGTCCCGTCATGGAGCAACTGGTCCCCAGAATGCGCAGTGGCTGGCTCAGGGTGATCACCAATGGTAACTGCTGGGCTCCGCGCCAGCGAGCGCTGCGGCATACGTGACGACGCTGCGCTACAAGAGGCAGCTGAGCGCATGCTCCCATTGAAACGAACAAGCGTTCATGTGCGGCTCATTCTAGATAATGCAGCGGAGATCGTCAATTCTGCCAACGTGGCCTCGCCCAAGTCAGAGCATTGTGATGGCGTCTGAACGTTCGCATGGCGGCGGGTAGTTAAAGGTGATGAACAGACGTTCACGTGTCAAGGAGTCTCCAGCCAAGGCGTCGCTCTTCGAAGTCGCCATCGAGGCCTTTGCACAACTCGGATTCAACGGTGCCTCGATGCGGACGATTGCCGGTCGTGCCGGGATGTCGCTCTCGAACCTGTACAACTACGCGCCGTCGAAGGATGACCTGCTCGTGCAGATTCTCCGCCATGCGAACGAGGCGCACCTTTCGCACACGGAATGGGCGGTGACAGGCGTCGGCAACGCCCCGGCGGATCGGCTCTTGGCCGGTGTGCGCGCGTACGTCGAGTACGTCGTCTCGCACCCGGCGGAAGTGCTGGTGGCGCATACGGAGTTCCGTTACCTAGGGGCGGAACACCGCCGCCGGCTGGTCGTGGCCCGTGATCATGTCGATGACCTGTTTCAGGGCATCGTTGCGGAGGGCGTGGCCTTGGGAGTGTTCACCACTCCCCACCCACGGGAGGTGACCCGAGCGATTCTGACGATGTGCGCGGGCGTGGCGGAGTGGTATCGGCGGGACGGCGCACTGAGCGGTGAGGAGATTGCCGAGCGATACGGCCAACTGTCCCTCTTGATGGTGCGGCCCGCGCCGGCTGCTGCTGCGAGCCGGACTGCGTCGGCGACCGTGTACGCCCAGCTGGTAGCGGCGGCCGAGGCCACCAGCGCGTCCTCTGCGATCGTCGACGCCAGTCAAGTAGGCGGCCACCGTGCAATCGACCATGGGGAGCTGGTTCGCCGTTCGGAGCGGACTGCCGCATTTCTGACGTCCATCGGCGTCCGGCGCGGTGACAGCGTCGCGATTCTGCTGCCGAACTGCCTGATGTGGCTCCAAGTCTTGTTCGCGGCCGCACGGCTGGGCGCCCTGCTCGTGCCGCTCAACACACGGTATCGCGCCGGCGAGATCACACACTTGCTAGCGCTCACTCGGGCGGGCGTGCTGGTCACGGCCGACACGTTCGAAGGCGTCGACTTCGCCACTCGCCTGCACGAGGTGGCACAGGGCGCTGGCGGCGCGCAGGCACCAGTCATGCACGTTGTCTGCGTGGCGGGTGACACCTCGCGCCTGCCGTCAACGTGGACTCGCCATGACGCCGCCGCGGTGTTGCATCACGAGCTGCCGCTGGCCCCGGACCAAGCGCGCGCCGACGACCCGCTCATCGTCTTCGGCACGTCAGGTACCACCTCGGCGCCCAAGCTGGCAGTGCACACCCATCGTACCGTGCTCGCACAGATGCGCGCGGTTGCCGTACGGTTGGGTCTCGGCCCGGACAGCCGACAGCTCGCCGTACTGGCGCTATCGGGCACGTTCGGCTTCGTACCGTTTATCTCAGGTCTGCTGGTGGGGGGGTCGGGCACGCTGTTGCCGACCTTTGAGCCAACACGCGTGGTCGACCTGCTGTCGTCTGGCACGATTGACCTGCTGGTTGCGGCGGAGGGCTCCGTACGCGACCTGCTGGACGGTCTCACCCGCGACGAGATCGGCCGGCTCCGTCGCATCGTCACCGCGGGACTCGCGATTGACGACATCTTGGACGCCGCCGAACAACTGGGCATCCTCGCGATGAACGTGTACGGCTCGAGCGAGGTGTTCGCGTTCGCTGGAATGGCATCGACCGGCGCCGATCGCGATACAAGGGCGTTGGCGGGCGGACTGGTGACCTGCGATGGGGTCGACGTGCGGGTCGTGGACGGCGAGGGCCACGTCCTGCCGCTCGGGGAAGTCGGCGAGCTGCAGTTTCAGGGCTCGACGGTCTTCCAACACTATCTGCACAATCCTGAAGCCACGGCTGCCAGCCGCACGAGCGATGGCTGGTTCCACACGGGCGACAGCGGACGCCTGGTTGCGGACCGGACGTTTCAGTTTCTGGCGCGCCTCACGGACACGCTTCGGCTCGGCGGCTACTCGACCTCGCCCGCCGAAGTGGAAACCACGATCCAGTCGATGCCTGGCGTGCGTCGAGCGCAGCTGGTCGGGGTGCGGGACGCGCACTCCGGCGACGATCTCGGCGTCGCTTTCGTGATGGCGGACTCGAACGCGGCGATCACCGAGGAAGAGGTGATCGCACACTGCAAACGTGCGCTCGCCAGCTTCAAGGTTCCGAAGCGTGTCGTCATGGTCGACGCATATCCCATCACACCCAGCGCGAACGGCGACAAGGTCCGCCGCGACGAACTCCGTGCCAGGGCGGCCACACACCTGACGGGATCGCGCGCCAAACCCGCCAGAACGGTCTAGCCGCCGGTGTCGCTTAGCAGATGGGATGAGAAGGCTGGTCTCCTACCGGCGCAATACGAGGGGCGCCCGATGCGGGCCCAGCGAGGTCACCGGCGCTTGTTCGCGCAGCGCGCGGCTTGCCTTACAGGCGCCCGATGACGTTCTGCGTCCATCTGACGCTTGCTTCGACGTCGGCAAGATTGCGCGCTTGGGCTTCCGGGTTTGGGGTGCCGCGCCCCGCACCGGCAGGCGGACCCTGTGTTCCACGGCCCGCGGCACCGGCGCCAGCCCCACGGCCCTGCCCGGGCGGCGGTAACTCCTTCGGGACGCCTTTTTCGGCGAGCGCGAGAAAACGGGCAAACCCCGACGCCGGCACGGACTGAAAGATCTCCCACGCGGCGGGATCGCGATAGTTGAAGAGCCGCCAATTCCCCTGGACGATCACTTCGAGCGAAACCGCCTTGCCCGGGCACTTCGCCACGTAGTTCTTGATGATCTCTTCGATCCCGACGTTCCCCTCGCCCATCCGCGTCCACTGCGACGCGATGCCCTGCGGCGAATTGAACACATAGCTGTCGCGGAAGTGACTGGTCAGGGCGTAGGGCGCGAGGGTCTCGACCGTGACGTGTGGATCCTCGATCGTCCACATGGCGTTGCCAGTGTCCACACAGGCGCCGATGCAATCGGGCCCAGCCTCCTCAATCAAGCCCCTCAATTCCCGTCCCTGCATGTCACCCGCGTGATTCTCGATCGCCAGTTTCACGCCCGCATCCACGAGCCGGGAACGGTTGCGCTTCACCACCTTGACCGTCTCCGCGATGTGCTTCTCGAGACCGGTCCGGCGGTCCGCCTGCGTACCTTGCACACACCGGACAATGGGTGACCCGATCGTTTTGGCGGCCACGGCCATCCGGGCAATCTGTTCGTCAGCGGTACCCAGGGTTGGATCGGCGTTCTGGGCGTTTTGAAAGTCCGCCGCCGTCGGGCAAATCGAGCGCATGCCGATTTCCAGATCGATCTGCAGCTCCGCGGCCCGATCGCGGATCCGCTTCAAGTTGTCCGCGGCCAGCGCCTCCTGCCACTTGGAACTGCCAAGAAACCGGACCTCGCTGAAATGCACCATGTTCACTTTCAGTGTCGAGGCCCAATCCAGCGTCTGAAACGGTGTCCAGTTCTGGGCCCCGAGGCTGTAGGCGTCGACGCCCATCCGAATTCGGGGCGCGCTTTGCTCGGCGGCTGTCAGCCCGGCGCGAGACCCCGCCAGTCCGACAGCCGTCGCCGCAGCCCGCAGAAATCCCCGCCGGTTCAGCTCGAACACTGTGCTCTCACGTTTCATCGTCGACCACCCTCCGGTGACATGCTTCGCCGGACATATCTTCGCTGATTCGGGCGAATTCTTTGTGAATCTTTGTCGTCCCCAAGCCGTCGCGAACGCCGGAGCCACTGATCGAGTTGATCATTTTCGAACCGCCGCGAGCAGCCGACCCGCGCCGAGGTCTGTCCGGCCGACGCCGATCAGTCCAGGCCGAGATGTTCCCTCGCATATCGGATGGAGCGATCCACGAACTCGTGCTCGAGCGCCTGGCGCTGCTCCGGAGAGAGCCCGGTGATGCGCGGCAGCGGCCCGCGCGGATGGCTCTCGCGGATCCGCGTCAGCGCTCTCGCCAACTCACGGCCGTTGACGTCGAAGGTGGCCCAGTACTGATCCGTCAGGCAGGGCACCAGCAGTGGATCCCGCAGGACGATCTCGAGTGAGAAACGCACCTGCGGGCGTGCCGCCGGCGAGGAACAGCACGGGCAGCACGATGGCGAGGCAGCCGGCGATTGCCAGCGTCCAGACGCACAACCTCCAGAGGGTTCTCAGCATGGGTGCCACTCAGTGCGACATGCCATCCTCGTCCATCCGAGGCTGGGACATGCGCATGTTCCACATGCGACCCATCGGGGCGGGTGGGCGCAGGCGGAAGAACAGCTGAAACGACACGGGGTGGTTGCCGTAGGAACTCTGCAGTACATCCGGGACCGCATAGACGGTGACAGCCGCCGCCACTGCTCCTTCGAAGCCACGCCAGTGCATCACGTCGCGAACGCCACCCGCGGTGAATGCCGCCAGCGCCGCCTGCTCGCTGCCCGGTTCTGCGTGATTCGATCCGGTGTCATGGAGCAGCACGGCGATCTCCGGCTGCAACAGTTCGAATCGCCCGAATCCCGCAACGGCGCCTCTTCGGCGCGTCATTTCAGCCAACATCGCGCGGCGCGTGCCGTGGTCCGTCTGGTTCACGCCATACGCGACAGTGACCGCGGTCATGTCGGCGCCGCTCTGTTTCGTCCAGCTCGCGGAGGCCGTCGTCCGCTCGATGTTGCCGGGCTCCAGTTCCTCAGGGTCTTTCAGGTGGCCGGTGGACACCTGCAGTTCCCAAGGAGGCGACGGTTTGTACCAGAGGCGTCCCGAGACCGAGTCCAGCTTCCCGACCTCGATGTTCCAGCGATGCCGGTCAGGCTCACGTCCGTTGAAGACCGATCCTTCCAGCACGAAGGGACCGTGGTCGATCGCCGCGGTGACAGCGCCGAATGCAATGTGCGTCGAATCGAACGTGTGGTGACCGAGCGGCGCGAGCGGTATCTCCCCCGCCGACGCACGGTGCATGAATGCCACCGGACCCAGCGCGGGTTCGCCGACCGGCCCGCCGGCGAGCGTGAACCCGGTGCGGTCGGTGAGGCCGATGCGCCACACGGCGGCAAGCTGCATGAAGAAATCATGCGGATGCTGCCGATCGATGAGCGGCTCACCATCGATCGCTTCCCCAGCCTGAAAAACCTCCCGGTACCCACGTTCCCCGACCGTGGCCGGATCCAGACTGAACATCGAGGTCAGGGTCCATTGCGACCGGCCGGCCTTCTTCGTCGCCATGCCCATCCACCAGTTCGGCACGCGGAACTCGTCGCCTCCTCGACGTCCTCCCTGGTGATTGGCCAGTGCCCACACGACGCCGTCCTGCATGAACATCCATGCAGTGTCGTCCGCAGTCGAGGACATCGGCATCGGCATCGTATGTTCGTGCGGCGCGGGTTCCTGACCCGCGGCCGCCACAGACCAGGACGTCACGATGACGATGCCCCAACAAAGCACGCGACAAACCCAAACGAAGGACACGGTTCCACCTCTCTCGGACAGGCACACCACTCCGGCACACTGCTGCCGGATCAACGCAGCGGACGTGGAACGCTTACAAGCGAAGAGGCAGAGTCGCCCCGGTTGGGGCGTGCGGTCGGCTGTGCGGCGACGTCTCGACGACGGTCGCGGACGTGGGCGCCGTCAAGGCGGCGGCGTTGATTTCTACCACAAGAGCGACGGCGGTGCGCAGGGCTCGGATTTCGAGAATGGGTATCAGCTCGCCCGTCAGAGCGGCGTGATCCTCGTGACAACCCGGGCCCAGCGGACTGAGCTGACCCGCCGCTTGGTCGCCGCTGCCGGCCTCATGGCACGGTGCCGACTGATGTGATCCGGGCGAGGGTGCGGTACGATCGCAGTCGAGCAGACAGGCGGCTGTCCCCAAATGCGTCGCCGTTATGCTC
>JBDTSX010000197.1:0-8012 GCA_039930925.1 Acidobacteriota bacterium
GATCGGAGCGCCGCATCGTGCGTGGAGCTCGGCGGGGCGCTCGTGGCAGGGCCGAGGCCGCTCTCGGGCGGCCGGTTCTGCGTGATCCGCGATCCCGCCGGCGCCGTCTGCGCGCTGTTCCAGCCGGGATCATGATCGGTCTGGTGGTGTTCGACCTGGACGGCACGCTGGTGGACTCCAGCGTCGACATTGCGAACGCGGCGAATGCGCTGGTGGAGGAGCTCGGCGGAACCAGGCTGTCGCACGACGCGATTATCCGGATGGTCGGCGAGGGGGCCGGGGTGCTCGTGCGCCGCGCTCTCGCTGCCGCCTCTCTCGATCCCGACACTCCTGACGCGCTCGATCGCTTCCTCGCGATCTACAACCCGCGCCTGCTCGAGCACACCCGTCCGTACGAGGGCATGGTGGACGTCCTGACCTGGCTGGCCGCGCGCCTGCCGATCGCCGTGCTGACCAACAAGCCGGCGCAGGCTACCACGTTGATGCTCGACGGGCTCGGACTGCGCCGCTACTTCGGGGACGTCATCGGCGGCGACACGTCGTGGGGCCGCAAACCCGATCCGGCCGGTCTGCTGCACCTCGCGGAAACCGCCGGCGTCACGCCCGGGCGAACGCTGATGGTCGGGGACTCGCCGGTCGACCTGGACACCGCGCGCCGCGCCGGCACCCGGATTTGCCTCGCCCGCTATGGTTTCGGCTACCGGTTCACTCCGGCTGATTTTCGCGGGGACGAGCTCGTCGTCGACGCGCCCGCCGGGATCATCGATGCGATCGAAGCGATGCCGTCCTGAATCGGACCAGCCCGCGAAGGGCCTCTGCGGCCAACCGCGAAGGCCGTCGCGTCACACCGTCCCAGCGAGGTAGCGCTTCCGCTCGGGCTCCGGAAACTTTTCAATCGCGTACCGCAGCATCGTCCGCGGCATGCGCCGGTAGCGATCCTTCAGAAAGCGGCGCTCGGCGGCGCCGTCCCGATTGCCGACCTCCCGGATCATCCACCCGACCGCCTTGTGGATGAGGTCGTGCTCGTCGTTCAGCAGCAGGTCGGCGATCTCGAACGTGTCGGCGAACTCGCCGCGCTTGATGAAGTTGGCCGTCGCGATGATCGCGATGCGCCGGTCCCAGAGCGATGCGGACGCCGCCAGCGCGCGCAGCGGCGCGCGGCTTCGCCGGTGCAGCCAGCCGCCGACGATCTGTGCCGCGGAGGCATCCACGAGATCCCAATTGTTGATGAAGCCGGTGTGCGCGAGGTAGAACTCGTAAATCGCCCGCCGCCGGTCGTCGTCCGCGGCCTTGAAGGCGTCGACCAGCAGCATCAGCGCGAGGGAGCGCTCCTCGTGAACGCGCGATCGCAGCAGCGTGCGGATCGCTTCGATCGGCGCCCCGGTGCATTCACGGCCGACCGCCCGCAGCGCGGGCGTCCGGACTCCGACGAAGACGTCACGCTCGCCGTACTCACCGGGCCCGGTCTTGAAGAAGCGCTGCAGAATCGGCACGCAGGATGGGTCGGCATGGGCCATGAGCCGCCGCCGGATCCCCGCCGCCGTCAGCGCCGCGGCTGGCATGAGCCACAGATAAGCACAGACCGCCGCAGAAGGAAAGTGACTCAGCGCTCGTACGATTCACGCCGCGCCGACGCGGATTGCTTGATCAAGTAGCGTTCCGGGTCCGCCCAGAAGCTGGTGCGGAGCTCGCCGAGCGACGCGGCCCCGCCATAGCTGATCGAGGAGCAGACGTGCTTGATCATGTCCCGGACGATGGTGCGAGCCGAGCCGCGCGCCGGCACGCTGATCTCCATGCCCTCGGCGCCGAGCGCCTCCAACTCCACATGGTCGGCATCCTCGACGTCCAGCCGGTCGCGTATCGCCTCGAGCGACGCCATCCCGCGCAGCACCTTGAACGGCACCTTGACGGTCTTCTGCGACTCGGGCAGCAGCACGGCCTTGTGCACGACCTCGCCGGGGGCTTCCTCGGTGCCCGCGAACGCGCTGCCGAGCATCGTGCAGTCGCCGCCGAACAACAGCGCCTCCATCAGGGCGCCGTGACGCTTGACGCCGCCGTCGGCAATCACCGCCACCTCGGAGCCCGAGACCGCGAGCCGGCACTCGACGAGCGCCTGCACCTGCGGCACCCCGAAGCTGGTCGTCATCCGGGTCGTGCATCCGCCGCCGGGCCCGATGCCCACCTTGATGCCGTCGGCGCCGCAGTCGACCAGGAAGCGCGCCCCTTCCGCGGTCGCCACGTTGCCCGCGATCATCTCGAAATCACCAAAGTGTTTCCTGAACTGCGCGATCGCCCGCTCCATCACGACCGAATGGCCGTGCGCGATATCGATGACCAGGACATCGACGTCGGCGCGGATCAGCTCCGCAGCGCGCTCGAGGAAATCGCCCGTCGCCCCGATCGCGGCACCCACCCGCAGCCGCCCGCGATCGTCGCGGGTCGCGAACGGCATGCGGCGCTGGCGTCCGAGATCCCGTGCGGTGACGAGGCCGATCAGCACCCCGTCGGGGCCGACGAGCGGCAGCTTCTTCACCTTCCGCTCGACCATCACGCGCTCCGCCGCATCCGAATCGAGCGGCCCCTGGTGCACGACCAGCTGGACGATCGGCGTCATGCGATCGCTGACGCGCGCGCCCTTCCGCTCGACGAACCGCATGTCCCGCTCGGTCAGCAGGCCGGCGAGCCGCCGGTTGTCGTCCACCACCACGAGGGTCCCGACCCGCCACCGGGACATCATCGCCGCCGCCTCGTCGAGCGAGGCCCCCGGCCTGATGCTCATCGGATCGGTGATCACGCCGTGCTGCGTACGCTTGACGATCTCGACCTCGCGCACCTGCGGCTCGATTTCCCCCGGCCGGAAGCCGCGGTCGATGATCCCGATCCCTCCCTCTTCCGCCTGGACGATCGCCATCGGGGCGCGGGTGACCGTGTCCATGTTCGCCGACACGATCGGCCGCTTCAGCGTGATCCGGCGGGTCAGCCGCGACGACAGATCGATCGACGACGGGTCGCGGCGCGCGAGCACACTGCGCTGCGGAGACAGGATGAAGTCGTCAAAGGTGCAGCCGCGCACCAGTTCGAGCACCCGGCGCCCGACCTGGTCGTCGATGGAGGGAAATGCAGACATGGATTCATACTACAGGCAGTCTCGTTTGCGAAGCCGGCGCCTCTGGATCGAGGTGTCAGGAAGCGGGATTGACGAGGAGTCAGGAGGGGCGTGCCTTTACGGGAGATCGAACACGTGCTGCGCGAGCGGCTGGCCGGCACGCTGCCGGGGGTCGAGGCCCAGATGCGCTTTGCACCTGAACTCTTGCGCACCGCCTGGCGGACCGGACAGCTGCCTGCCGAGTCGCGGATTGCCGCGGCCTTGCTGCTGCTCTATCCCCATCCATCCGGCGCGGCCGTCGCGCTCACGGTTCGCGCGAGCGGCCTCGCGCGCCATCCCGGGCAGATCAGCCTCCCGGGCGGTGCGACCAACCCCGGCGAAACTCTGAGTCAGGCGGCGCTGCGCGAAGCGTCGGAAGAAATCGGCGTGGATCCGGCGACTGTCCGCGTGCTCGGCGAGCTGACGCCGGTTCACGTCCTCGTCAGCGGCTTCACGCTGCATCCGATCGTCGGGATCGCCGACCGCCGTCCGGACTTCCTGGCGGATCCCGGCGAAGTGCAGGACATTCTGGAAGTGTCGCTTCACGATCTGCGCGACGCCTCACGAATCCGGCAGGGCACCAGGATCCGTGAAGGCGTCGCGGTGGAATTTCCTTACTTCGACCTGCTCGGGCACCAGGTCTGGGGCGCGACGGCGATGGTGCTTGGCGAGTTCATCTGCCTGCTCGACGGGGCGTAAGGGCTTTAAGGCTACCCTCTGTCACTTGTTCGGCTGCGGGGTCACGCGCAGGTACGGCTTCTTCGCCGTGAACCCCTTCGGGAACTTCGTTTTCGCGTCCTCGTCGCTGACCGAGTTCACGATGATGACGTCGTCTCCGTCCTTCCAGTCCGCGGGTGTCGCAACGGAGTGGCCGGCGGTCAGCTGCAGTGAGTCGATGACCCGCAACACTTCGCCGAAGTTCCGTCCCGTGCTCGCCGGATAGGTGAGCGTCAGCTTCACCTTGTGGTCGGGCCCGACCACGAACACCGAGCGGACGGTCATCGTGTCGCTGGCGTTGGGGTGAATCATCCCGTAGAGATTGGCGATCGTCTTGTCCGGGTCGGCGATCATCGGGAAGTTCACTTCGTGCCCGGTGACATCCTTGATGTCCCCTTCCCATTTGACGTGCGAGTCGACGGGATCGACGCTCAGACCGATCACTTTGGTGTTCCGCTTGTCGAACTCACCTTTGAGGGCGGCGACGGCGCCGAGCTCGGTCGTGCACACCGGCGTGAAGTCCTTCGGGTGCGAGAACAGGACCGCCCAGCTCTTGCCCTTCCACTCGTGGAAGTTGAGGGGACCCTGGGTGGTGTCGGCCTTGAAATCGGGCGCTTCGTCGCCGAGACGGATAGACATGTCGAGCTCCTCTTTACTGTTCAAAATGCACGTCAAATGACGAACGGCACCACACGCGCCGTTCGGGCGCGGTACGCAATGTAGTCGGGGTACATACCGACCAGCAGGGTTTCTTCAGCATACATGCGCACGGACGCCCCGGCGGTCACCAGGCCGGCGGCGGCGATCGACTGGAGCGAGTGATGATCGATGGCTGCCGCCCAGACGAAATACAAGGCCGCTGCGTAAATCGGGTGCCGCAACCAGCGGTATGGCCCGATCGTCACGAGCCCGCCGCTCGTCGGATTGGCGGCGGCGTGAAAACTGCGCATCCCGAACGCCACGCGGGCCGAGAGCATCAGCACGACCGCGGCGACCTGAAACGCGATCGCGATCGGAGTTCGCGCCAGGAGCTCGCGCCGCTGGGCAAGCCAGACAATGCCTGCGACCATCAGTCCAAACGCGGCAACCGAGCGCCATCTCATCGAACGATCCCGCGCGCCGCCGAGCGGCGAGCCCTCACCAACGAGACAACTGCGAATACCGGCCCCGTCACGGCGGTAAGGATAGCACCGCCGTTCCCCTCGTGTATCAGACGCTCGATCGAGGCGCGAAGGGGACCACGGTTCGCGGTACGGCGGGATTCACACGCATTTCACGCTCTGCAGTATGGAGCCGCGGCCGAATACAACAGCCCACGTGGCCTTCAGACGACCGGCCGCAGCCGCTCAGCGAGTGATCTTCAGGTCGGCGAAGTAGCCCTCCGTCCCTGGCCCGATCCAGAGCGCGACCCCGCCGTCCCGTGGCGCGAGCTTGAGGTCGTTCACGACCAGCATTGGCTGCTGCGCATCGTGGACGTAGAGCCGCACCGTCGCGCCGCGGACCACGATCCGCATGCGGGTCCAGGCACCCGGCTCGAGATCGACGTAGCTTTCATACTTTTCTGGAAATTCCTTGCGGAGCCGAGGCCACGGGAAATCAGGCTCACTGGCGTACTGCACCGAATGGTTCCGGCGCACCTGGTCGTCGGCGCGGCCGTTGGTCGGACGCAGATACAGGTTTTCGAAGCTGGAGCCGTCCGGACTGAGTCGGAACGCCACCCCGACGAACCCTCGCGCTCCCTCGGCGGCGCCAGTGCGAGGAGCTCCGGCGACCTGCAGTTCGATTGTGCCGTCCATCAGCGTGACGCCGCGCAGGACCGCCAGACCGGCCGAGGCCGTCGCCGCTGCGGCCGCGGGTCCGTCGCGTTCCACCAGCCGTACGGCGTCACGCCCGCGATAGGTCACGCGCGATGCGTCAACGCCGTTGAGGGTCAGCTGCCCGGGATCCAGGGCAGGTTGTTGCTGCGCGATGACCGCAGTCGCCATCATCGCGGCGATGGCTGCCGCGGCAGCGGTGACGCGGCTGAACGTGGATACACTGGGCATTGTGGCCATTACGGCGGAGTGGCCCGGCAGGTTCCGACCCAGGCGGCACAGGCCTCTGAGAACGCCGCCGCCTATCGCGGCGGTGGCACGAGCCGCCGGAGTTCCTCCATCCACTGCTTCACGACGATGACCGTTGCCGGCCGCGAAGGTTCCGCGCCACTGGTGATTTGCTTGAGCATCAGGAAACGCCGGCCGTCTGGCGAGACGTCATACGTGGCGGGCCGCTCAACCAGGCTGAAACCGTTGTAGTACGGCCGCGGCAGCAGTCGAGTGGGGACGCCGACGCTCAGCGCCGAGCCGACCCGAACGGCCGCATGCATCAGCGTGCCGTCGAATCCAATGAAAAAGAGCTCGCGACCGTCCGGAGACCAGCGCGGTTGCACACCGCCGTCCCTCGACACCAGCGTTCGTTCGCTCTCCGGATGGAAGAATGGACTGACGAATACCTGCGGGGCGGATCCGCTGTCCTCGACGACGTAGGCGAGCCACCGTCGATCGGGCGAGATGGCGCCGCTGCTGGCGGCTGGTGGCGAAGGCATCATCGGCGCAGTGCGGCGTGCGCCGTCAAGCGTGAGCATCTGCATTCCGCTCCGGTCGGAAAACAGGACCGCAGAGCCATCGGGCAAGACCTGCGACGCGCGCTGAATCGCCCGGCTCTCGGTCAACCGTTCGGCAACCCCGCTACCGTCGGCAGCCTGCAAGAAGAGCGACCCAAGAGCGCCGCCGGCCTGAGAGCTGAACACGAGTCGCCGACCGTCAGGCATCCAGATTGGCGATTGATCCAATCCAGGATTCCTCGTCACGCGCGCCAGCGCTTCGCGGGCAAAGTCCCACACCCAGATATCGTTGTCGTCGTCTTCGATCTCGAGCGCGACGCGCGTGCCGTCGGGCGAGAGTCGCAGGGTGGAATAGCGGCGTGGCGGCGCCTGGATGCCGGTCTCCTGGCCCTTTCGATTCACCCACGCCAGCGTACGGAGTGCCTCACGGCTGCCGACGCGCGCCACGTACACGAGCGTGCCGTCTCGAGCGATATCGAACTCCGCCACTCCGGTCGGCAACGTGACGACCTGTGGCACAAGGACCCTCGCCGTTCCGACCGTCTCGAGACGCCTGGGGTCGAATCCGATGCCCCACAAGGCGCCACCTGCGAAATATACGAGGTGGCCGCTGGAAACGTAATACGCCTGACTGGCACCGCGAACCAATGTCTTCGACTGGCCGGTGGTGATATCGAGCGCCGCCACTTGCGCCGCGCTCAGGTCCCGTCCCAGTGCGGTAATCGTGTAGAGCACCGTGTGACTCCCGGGCAGGACCTGCGGAAACAGATGATCCGCTTCACCCGCTTCTCGGTTCGGTCGAGTGAGGACCGTTGCGCCGCCACCGGCCGCCGGGATGCGCAGCAATCCCGTGTCGGGCGCCGCCGATGCGGCGATGATCATGCCATCGTCCCCCCACGATGCGCCGCGGCTGGGACCATCGAGCTGCGACACATCGATCGGCGGCCCTCCCGTCATGGCCACTTTCTTGAGCAGGACACCGGCCGGACCCGGTTCGAAGAAGGCCACCCAGTGGCCGTCCGGTGACGTGAACGGCCCTTTCGGCAGACCGGGTCCCGTAAGGGGTTCAGGCGTGAGCTGATCCAACGAGTAGGTGAAGAGTTGCGTACGGTCGACGCGCGGTCCACCTTTGTAGACGACCCGCGTACCGTCAGGCGCGATCGCGAGATCGCGCGACTGCGGATCGACGAGCAGTGTCTGATCCACGGGCGTGGAGAGCACGAAGCGCGTCGCCGGCGGACTGGTTGCGGGCGCGACCGGCCACAGGATGATCGAGGTCGCCGCCGCTGCCACGATCGCGGCGGCGGTGACGGCGATCGGCAGGCGCCAACGCGGTTGTCTGCGCGGGCGTCCGAATCCGACGAGTGGCGCTTCGCGCGACAGATCGTCGAGCGCGATCCGCGCTTCGCCGATATCACGCAGCCGGCGAGTCACGTCTCGGTCAAGACAACGCCTGACCAGTTGGGTGAGCGCGACGGGAGTTGACGCTGGAAAGCGCGAGACGTCGATGTCAGCGCGGAGTACCGCCGCGAGCGTCTCGGCCACGTC
>JBDTSX010000198.1:0-8002 GCA_039930925.1 Acidobacteriota bacterium
GACGAACGGCGCGCTTGTCGCCGGCGGCGCCGGCGTCTGCAGGCCTACCCGCGGGCCCGCCGCCTGCGCGATGAGCACCCGGATCTGCGCGACGTTGGTATCTTGCGCGCCCACCGGCGCGGCACACGCCAGCAGAACTCCGATTCCGAACGACACTGATGCGGCCTGTCTCACGATTAACCTCCAGCGACTGTGAACGGTGGAACTGGGCACACGGCGCCGGCTCTCGCGCGGCTGGCGGTGTCACTCATGGCGCAGCGCCTCGATGGGATCCAGGCGCGACGCTTTGACAGCCGGCACCATGCCGAAGAAGATGCCGACGCCGGCGGAGAATCCGATACCGATCGCAAACGACCACCACGGCAGGGAGACCGGGAACCCCGAGAGCCAGTGCACGCCGAGGCCGATGCTGCTGCCGCAGACGATGCCGATCAGTCCACCGGCGGAAGTGAGGACGCCCGCCTCGATGAGGAACTGCCACAGGATCTCCCGGCGCCTCGCGCCCAGTGCCTTGCGCACCCCGATTTCGCGGGTCCGCCCCCGACCGTCCGGCTGACCAGCGAGGCCTACGGAAAACGTCCGGCTGAAGCCGGACACTACCGGTGTCATGTAAGATCGGGATGGCCAGACTTTCTCGCCGAGGCGCAACCATCTTCCGCCTGAAGGCGGAAGCCACCGGAATCAAATTTGGAAGACTTGTGGCTTCCCGAAGACGGCCGGCTTGAAACGGAAGACTTGTGGCTTTCGCCTTGGCGCAAGCTACCGGCTTGGAAAATGGAACTTGTGGCTTCCGCCTCCAGGCGGAAGAACCACGCGAGGTTGTTGAATTCTTGAGAGTCCCTGCATTCCTGTTGACCTTGGGCGCCGCGCTGCTGATCTGGTCACCCGCCGGCGGCCAGGGAGGCGCCACACAGGCCCCCGCGGTCCAGTTCCGCAATGTCGCTGACGCTGCCGGGCTGAGATTCGTGCACCACCATTCACCGACGCCGGACAAGTACTACCCCGAGAGCGCACCCGGCGGGCTCGCCGTGTTCGACTACAACGGCGACGGCCGGCCCGACGTCTTCTTCACGAACGGCGCGCAGACTCCCTCGCTCGAAAAGACCGGCGACACGTTCGCCAATCGGCTCTATCGCAACGAGGGCGACATGAAGTTCACCGACGTCACCGACGCCGCCGGCGTTCGCGGCGTGGGCTACGCGATGGGGGCCGCCGCCGGTGACTACGACAACGACGGCCACGTCGATCTGTTCGTGGCAGGGGTCCGCCGCAACCAGCTGCTCCGCAACCGGGGGGACGGCCGCTTCGACGACGTGACGGAGAAGGCCGGGATTGCGAGCGGCGAGTGGGCCGCCGCGGGAGGCTGGTTCGATTACGACAACGACGGACGCCTGGACCTGCTGGTCGTCAACTACGTGAAGTGGTCAGCCGACACGAACCGCTTTTGCGGCGACCAGGCGCGCGGCGTCAGGGTTTACTGTCACCCCAGGTTCTTTCAGGGGCTGCCCAATCGCCTGTATCACAACAAAGGGGACGGCACCTTCGAAGACGTGTCCGCTCGCGCGGGACTGTTGTCGCACGTTGGCAAAGGGATGAGCGTGGCTTTTGCCGACTACGATCACGATGGACACATCGATGCGTTCGTGACCAACGACACCGTCCCCAACTTCCTGTTCCACAACAATGGGGACGGCACATTCACGGAATCGGCGCTCCTCGCCGGCGTCTCGGTTCCCGAATCGGGCCGCCCGGTGTCCGGCATGGGCACCGACTTTCAGGACTACGACAACGATGGATGGGAGGACCTCGTCCTGACCGCGCTCTCGGGCGAGACCTTCCCGGTGTTCCGCAACGATCGCCGCGGCGGGTTCACCGAGACGACACAGTCGAGCGGGATCGCGAAGGCGTCGTCGAAGCTGTCGGGGTGGTGCACGGTGATCGCGGACCTCGACAACGACGGCAAGAAGGATATCTTCGCCGCGAATTCCCAGGCCAACGACCGCATCGGCGAGTTCGAAGCAGCCGGATGGAAGCAGGCGAACGCCGTGTTCCTGAACGATGGGAACGGGCGCTTTCGTGATGTGACCGCCGGTTCAGGCATGGCCTCCGCGATTGCCGCCCATCGGGGATGCGGCGTCGCGGATTTCAACGGCGACGGCCGCCTCGACATTGTCGTGCTGGTCCTCGGAGAACCAGCCGAGTTGTGGCAGAACCAGAGTGCAGCGGGCAACCACTGGCTGATCATCCGCCCGGTCGGCACACGTAGCAATCGGGACGGCATCGGCACACGCATCATCGCTGGAGAGCAGGTGCGGACGATGACGACGGCGGTCGGGTACGCATCGTCGTCTGACGCCGGCCTCCACTTTGGCTTGGGCAGCGCGACGTCAGTGCCGCGGATCGAGCTGCAGTGGCCGTCCGGCGCGCGCCAGGTGCTGGAAAGTGTGAAAGCGGATCAGGTCCTCGAGGTGAAAGAGCCGTAGGCCTGGTTGACAGTCACAGTCGTCCGGCTAAAGCCGGACGCTACGCGGAGTGGCAGTCGGCCGGCTGAAGCCGGACGCTACGCGGAGGCGGTTACTTCGGCGGGTCGATGGTTCGCTGCCCCGCGGCGGCGCCGCGTTCCTGCGCGGCTCGCTGGATGTTCTGCGACTCCTGCAGCAGCGCATCAGCTTTGTCCTTCTGCCCCAGTCCTGCATAGGCGCGCGCCAGCTGGACGTGCAGGCTGCCGTCGTGATCGCTCGCAAGCTGCGATTCGATCAACGGAATCGCCCGCGCGAATTCCCCTTTCTGCAGGTACGCGCGCCCGAGCGCCAGGCTGGGCATCGGATCGGCCTGGTCGCGGTCCACCGCGCGCCGGAGCAGCGGGAGCGCTTCGTCGGTGCGCTGCAGCTGGAGCAGCGCGTCTCCGACGAGTGTGAGGAGGCGGGCATCTCCCGGATTCGCCTTGAGGATCGGCGTGAAGACCTCGACCGCCTGATCGAACTCTCTCGCCGAGTAGTAGGCGGTGCCGAGGTCGTCGAGCAGGCCCGGATCGCCCGGTGCGAACTTCAACGCGACTGTCAATTCGGCGATGGCATCGGTGTAGCGTCGTTGACCAAGGGCGAGCGTCGCGCGCACCTCGCGCCGCTCCCGGGAGTCGGGCAGGGCCTCGAGCCGTTTGAATGACGCCAGGGCCAGCTCGGTGCCGGCTCGGGCCCGCCAGTAACGCGACTCCAGGTCGCTGCCGGCCAGCGCCACTGCAAAGGCTGCGCGGTGGCGCCCGGCGCGAAATTCGCAGAGGGTCTTGCGCTTGGAACAGGCCGCTGGGGAGAGCGCGCCACGTGCCCGTTCCTTCGCGGCCCAGTCAGGGTGCCCGGAGAGCTCGTAAATGCGGGCAATCGAGTCGTGGATGCTGACCATCGTCGGCAGCTGCGCCAGCGCTTCCCGCTGGAGCGAGAACGCATCGGTGAGCCGTCCATCCGCGAGCAACGCATCGGCGACGAGGAGCTGGCGCCACGGGGAGTCGTCGGGCTGGTCCCCGAAGCTGCCGATCGCGTCCTGCGTCAACGAATTGTAGGCATGCCCAAGCGCATACCAACCCGCGGGCAGGCGCGGCGCCAGCTCCGTCACCTCGCGCAGCTGCGTGACGGCCTCGGTCAGCCTGCCCGTGTCGGAGTAGGCCTGCGCCAGCATTCGACGGCTCTCGAGATCCCTGGGTTTCGCCGCGGCGACACGTTTCAGCGGCGCGACTGCATCGGCCGGCCGGCCGAGCGCGAGATAGCTCGATCCCAGGAACAGCTGCGCAGGGATCAACTCGGGCTTGAGCGCGACCGCCCGCTCGAGTGGCGCGACGGCCTCGGCGTCGTGGCCTCCCATGGCGAGCGCCATCCCAAGGTTCATCAGGAGTCCGCCCTCGTTCGGCAGAGCCTGCAGCGTCTCACGATAGATCTGCGCGGCGTCGTCGAACCGCCCCTCAGCCATCGCCTTCGAGGCCGCCTGCGTCCTGGCCGACGACTGGCCGGATTCAGCAGCCTGACTCTGCGCCCACCCGGGCTCGCCACAACACAGTGTCAACACCAGTACGACGGCGATCTTCATCCCTTGGGCTCCGCTTGTCCCGTCCCGCGACGGAGCGTCAGTTGCCGATCGGCGCGGACGCCGGTCCAGTACTCGCGTAACCCATCGGGCCACTCGACGATCACCCGGTCGATGGCTGGAGAAGGACCGAGACCGAAATGCGCACGGGCGTCCGAGGCCGAAAGATAGCTCCCATCGGTGCCGACGCGCCGCCACATCGTGGGCTGCGCCTGCCGCGCAATTCCGACCCGCGCACCGAACCCGAAGCGATTGCCGGCCTCCGAGGTCAGGAGCACGGTGAGCCAGTGGGCTGGAGGGGAGTCGTTGACGAGCAGGCGCACCGGCCCGCCGTTGGTCGCGATCACGACGTCGACGTCGCCATCGTTGTCGATGTCGCCCGTCGCCAGGCCGCGGCCGACCATCGACGGCCCGAATGCCGCACCGGCGGCCGCGGTAACGTCGACCAGGCGGCCTCCGCCCGCGCTATGAAAGAGCTGGCTGTGCTGCGCGTACGGGGCAGGGGAGCCGCGACGGCCGGAAGCGACATTCACGGCGCCGCTCGTGGCGATCAGGTCGAGCCATCCATCGCGGTCGTAGTCCAGCCAGGCGGTGCCGAACCCGGTCATCAACGCGGTGGTCTGTGCGACCCCGGCGCCGGCGCGCCGGTCCTCGAAGTTCCCCCGGCCATCGTTGGCATAGAGCACGAACGTCTCACGGGTCAGGTTCGTGACGAACAGATCTTCATCCCCATCCGCGTCGAAGTCGCCCGACGCGATTCCCATGCTGCCTTCGGGACGCCCGGCGGCGTTCGCGGCCGAGCCGGACAGCCAGCCCTGATCCTCGAAGCCGCGATTGTGGGTGTTGATCCACAACTGATTCGGCGTCGCGTCGTTCGCGACGTAGAGATCGGGCCAGCCGTCCCCGTTGTAGTCGCCGACCGAGACGCCGAGTCCCGCCCCGTAAGCCCGGGAGATGCCGGCGGATTCCGTCGCATCGGTGAACGTGCCATTCCCCTCGTTGCGGAACAGTCGTGCGGGCACCGGGTGATACGCCGACGGCGCGCAGTAGTCGGGGGCGCCGACCGGATCGGTGCACGTCTTCCCGGCCTTGACGGTGAAGTCCACGTAGTTGGCCACGAACAGATCCAGGTCGCCGTCACGATCGTAATCGACGAACGCCGCGCTGGTGCTCCACCGCGGATCGTCCACGCCGGCCTCGCGGGTCACGTTGGTGAACGTACCGTTTCCATTGTTCCTGAACAGGGCGTTGGAGCCGTAGGCGGTCACGTACAGATCGAGGTCGCCGTCATTGTCGTAATCGCCGACCGCGGCGCCCATGCCGACCCCGGTGAAGCCGATCCCGGCGGCGTCGGTGACGTCGGTGAAATGCAGGGTCCGATGGCCTGACGCATCGGTTGCGAGATCATTCCGGAACAGCCGGCTCGACGACCTGCCCGGCGACGGGCGCCCGGGCGCGTCGTCGTCCAGCGATCTGCCCTGCACGCAGTACACATCGAGATCCCCATCGCCGTCGTAGTCGAACAGCGCCACCCCCGATCCCATGATCTCGGGTAGATAGAAGTGGCCGTTGGCGCCGTTATCGTGGACGAAGGTCAGCCCCGCCTGCGTCGCGGCCTCGCGAAACGGCGCGGGCGGCGACGCCTGGGTTGCGTGGTTCACCGAGATGGTGGCGAGAACCAGCCCTACCGAGAGCAGCGGGCCGGCCAACGCGATCGGCGGCCGGCGAACCGGCGACGGGGCGGGCGGCGCGGCGCTCACTTCAGGTTCTCGAGATCGCGCGCGATCGTCGCTGCGAGATCCTGCTGACCGTAACGGCGCGCCATGGCGAGCGCGGCGTTGGCCTGGGCACGGCCGAGCGCGATCTCGCCGGCCCGAATCCGTGCCGCGGATAGCGCGAACAGGTACCGCGGCGTCTGTTCGTCCTCCGGCTCCTGCAGTCGAGTGAACTCCGCAATCGCGTCCTGCAGGCGACCGGCTGCCACCAGGGCCCGTCCGTAATTGAAGCGCGCCACGCGGAGCGTGGGCGCGTTCGCCACCGCGAGCCGGTAGGCGTCGAGCGCGCCGGCGGCATCGCCGGTCATCTCGAGCGCCAGTCCCAATCCGTTGAGCGCCGGGGCATCCAGAGGATTCGCGAGAAGCGCCTGGCGGAAGATCGGGATGGCCTCGGGGGCGCGGCGCTGGGCGAGCAGCACCTGCGCATAGTTCGCATGCGCTTCGCCGACATTCAGTCCCCCGCTGACCGCCTGGCGGTACTGCGCTTCGGCGTCCGCCCATCGCGCGGCGCGTCCGTACAAGGTGATCAGATTCAGTTTCGCCTGAAGCAGTGCCGGCGAGAGCGCCACGGCCTTCTCGTGCGCGTCGATGGCGCCCGGCACATCCCCTTGGTCCGCGAGCTGGATTCCTCGCTTCATGACGGCGGCGGCATCGCCGCGCGCCGCCGGAACCAGGGCCGCGACGGCGTCCTCGACCGCGGGCCAGCAGGCGATGCATTTCTGCTGATGCTCGAGCGCCGCGGCCGCATCAGCCGATCGTCCGAGCCGGCGATAGGCCAGCGCGAGGGCGTAGTGGGCCGCCCCGAAGTCGGCGAACACCCCGATCGCGCGTTCCAGGTGACCGGCAGCGCCCGCATAGTCTCCGCGCGCCATCGCGGCACGTCCGAGCCCGTACTCGGCCGGCGCGGCGGTCCGTGGGTCCCGCGCGAGTTCGGTGAACAGCGGTTCGCTCCCTTTGACATCGTCGATTTCGAGGCGCGCCTCTGCCAGCCGGAGCTTGCCGGCCGGATCTTCCGGCGCCAGTGCGGCCGCGCGCTCGAGCAGCGGCAGGGCGTCAGCGTGGCGTCCGCGCGCGACTTCCATCAGCCCGGCCAGGTACCACCAGCGACGAACCCCGGGCGCGAGTTGCTGCGCGGCTCGGTACGTCTCCGCCGCCTGGTCCCACTGCTCCCAGGCATGGAGGGTGATGGCCAGACGCCCGACCGCTTCGACGTTCTGCGGGTGGGCTCGAGCGGCGTCGTATGCCTGACCGATGTCCAGACCGGCAGCGCCCGGCACTTGGGCAACATCGATGACCGGCAGGGAGGCCGTCCGGGCAGTGCCCGGCGCCTGGGGCGTGAGCGCGAGCCCTGCAGTCAGAACGATGGCACCTGCAACGAGCGGCATCGACACGATTGTACCGGCCTTGAGGGAGATAAAGAAGCCGGCGAAAGTATTCGCCTCCGGCCCGCGAGTGCGGTCGGTCATCCAGACCGGAACCGCCAGCGAGGGCGACCGTGGTGCCGGCGCCGCCGGGCGTGTCGATCTGAAGGTTGAACCGGTCGTCGACCAGCGCCTGTATCGTGGCCGACGATACAGGCGCACAGGATCTGTGCGTGCAGCGGTTTGGCCGTGGGCCGATGGCAAGAAGACCGCGGAACCGACCTGCTCGCTGCGTCGATCTCAGCGGCCGTGGTGCCACCAAGAGTGCGGGCAGTACGCCGACTAAAAAAAAGCCGGGGAGCAAACGCCCCCCGGCCTCGGTGTTACCCCGCGCGGACTAGAACTGGAAGCGCATTCCCAGCTGGATCTTGCGCGGATCCTGCACGCTGCGGATCTTCATGAAGTCGGGGTTGGTGAAGCCGGTGATGGGGTTCCCCCACCGCGAGTGGTTGAGCACGTTGCTCGCCGTCGCACGGAACTCCACGCGGTAGTGTCCGATCGGGAAGCCACGGAAGAGGCCCATGTCGAGGTTCCAGATACCTGGACCTCGGAACTGATTGCGTCCCGTGTTGCCCCACTTGTTGCCCGGCTGCGCGAAGGACGCCGGCGAGTAGTAGACGTCATTCGGGCCCGGGTTGCCGACACGCTGCAGCGGTGCGATGATGTCGATGGTCTGCGTGCCGCCGCGCTGGTTGAGCAGCGTGTTGTCGCCGCCGATGGTGAACGGCGTGC
>JBDTSX010000199.1:0-8001 GCA_039930925.1 Acidobacteriota bacterium
ACGCAATCGCTCCCTTCATCTCTCGCTCGATCTCGTCGCGCGTACTGGCGGTGGCGATGCAACCCGGAAGGTCGGGCGAGTACGCGGAGAAACCGGTCCCAGTTTGCTCGATGACGATCAGGTATTTCATGGCTTCAATCCAGCTTGCTTGAGAATACTGTTCAACGTCCCCGGCGCCACATCGTCGCCCGGTTTACCCGCAACGGTTACGAGGCCCGGCTCACTCGCATGCTTGAACTGCCGGTGTGAGCCACGCTGCCGAACGACTGACCACCGGTCGTCCTCGAGCATCCTCACGACATCACGAATCTTCACCGCTTGCCCGACGCAGTGATTCGGGGGTGAGAATCAAGAGCTCGCTGCTGCTGGCGAGCCATCCGCTTCATTGTCACACGACCTCCGGCGTCGCCTGAATGGCGAGTGCTCGGCGGCAGGACAAATGGCTCTTGGCGTGTCAACGGTGCGGTGTTCGACCGCCGTAACCGCTGCTCCCGGCCGTTCAACCCGCCACCCTCCCGCGCTCCACTACGGCGTGCGGCATCGCGTAACTCAGTCGCCACTCGATAGTAATTGGCCGTTCCCCGTTCGTCGCATCTGGCTCCACCGGCCCAAGATATTGAAACCCCATCGTCACCCCGGGGCCGGTCATCCGCCCGCTCCCTAACGAACAGTAACGGCGTCACGCCGTGCCGCGCTGGTTCGAGATGCCGCCGCCCCGGTTGCGAGTCGCGCGTCGTCGCGGCTTTCGACTGGCAGTGGAACCGCCTCTCATTGAGCGGGAAGTCTCGGTACCGCAAGTGCTCCTTCGTTGCGGCGGCCTTGTCGAGCGTGACGCGCAACAGATCAAACTTTCCGCCATCTGTCGGCTCGACACCCGTGTAGTAGTCACGGAACTTTCCCTCGGCGGTCCGATGATCGAAAGCGGCGCTCAGCTCGACGCCGAGATACCGGGCGTGCAGGACGAGTGGGATCTCAGGTGCGAGCAGGCGTGGGGGACTCAGCACTGCGTTCAGCCTGCGTAAGACAGGCACAAGACCGGCGATTTCCTCACGGAGTAACACGTGCTCAATCCAGAGTTCGGCCGCCCGAACGCCGGCAGCGATTTCCTTACCGTAGAGCACCGCGAAAAGCATGCGTGCCAGCCGGCGGTCGGCCTCGCCGACGGGTGCTTCCAGCAACGTCAGCCGGGTCCATATCGCGAGCCGGCGTTCATCGCCAACGTGGGTCAGCTTGTGGACATTCTCCAGCGCCACCTTCTCCTCTTCACCGACTTTTCGTGCATCGAGGCCTGCCGACTGCCGCAACCCCCACCAGAATCGACCCTTCGATACACATCGTCCACGGCCACGTCGGTCTCGCGGAGAAATGCCGCCAGGGACAACTGCGCGTGGGCCGGCTCGCGCAGTAACGCGCGGATGCCCGCTTGATCAGACGGAATTGCGCGCGGCATCTGCGCGACTACGTCTTCCCGGACCTGCTCGTCCAATCGCAGGAGGCAGCCGGCTGGAAGCCGCCCGAAGCCCTTGGAAACGAATTCGGCTAACTCGCGCGGCGTGTGGCCGAGCAGCGATCGCAGCCGTCGGTCAAACCGGAACTGAAGGTGCTGTCGTCCGGTGAGGTCGAACACGACCAATTCAGCTTTGCCCGGCGCGCGGCGCAGGCCACGCCCGAACTGTTGGAGGAACACCGTGGCACTTTCGGTGGGGCGAAAGAAGAACAGCGCGTTGACGTTTGGAACGTCGACGCCTTCATTGTAGATGTCGACCACGCACAGCACGTGGACCCGACCGGCGTCCAGGTCGCCGCGAGCCACGCGTCGCTCAACGCTGTTCGTCTTGCCGGTCACCACCTGGCTCGAGAATCCGACGTCCGCGAAGCGGCGGGCGACCTCTTCGGCATGGCGTACGTTCACGCAGAACGCGATGGCGCGCATCTCGGAGCGTCGCTCGATGCACTCGGAAACGGCCCGGACCGCGCGTAATACGAACGTCTCGGCGGCACTCACGAGCCGGCCTGCGAGTTGATCGGGCGCATAGCGACCGGCGGTCCAGGCGAGGTCGCGTAGGTCGGCACCCTCCACGTCGAGCATGTAGTAGCGAAAAGGAACGAGGGCGTGCGGAATGGCGTTCCAGACCCGAAGGTTACCAACCCACGGCCGGGGGAAGTGACGCTCGTAGTCGAGGCCATCAGCGCGTTCCGGCGTACCGGTGAGACCCAGCAGCTCCGTCGGTGTTACCCGGTTCAGTAGCGTCTTCCACGATTCAGCCGCGGCGTGGTGAGCCTCGTCAAGAATCACGAGATCGAATGCGGCGGGATCGATCGCGGCACCCACTCCCAACGAATCGATCGAGGCAAACACGTGGCGCTGAATGGCCGGCCGTTCGCCCTGGCACAGCAGCTCGCTGGCCGTCACCATCGTCGACGCGACGGTTGCAGTTACTGCCGCAGTCGCTCTCCTGAACGCGCCGCAGGCGTCACAGTGATAGCCTCGGCTCCCGTCCTCCCGCCGGTTCCCGGCCTAGAACACCCGCAAGCGCCGGACGATTCATCACTAGGCACCACGCACAATCGCTTGTCGAGTCGCGATCGCGGCGGTGAGTCGCCCGCGGAGACGACCGAAAAACGAGGTCCCCCGCCGAAAAACGGGGCGGGCACGTGGTGGATAGATTTGACAGCAGGCTCGATCATGAACGTGACCGTGAAGACTCGTTTGACCGTGGTTGGTGAAGCCGAGGCAGCGGGCGCGACCTCCGAGCTCGGCTGCTGATTCAAGCCATATGCAATCCCGACTCAAGGCGCCCACCCGTCGATTTGACACCCGTCGCTGGTACCTCGTTGTGATGTTGACATGGCCCTGCCCCGCTCGTACTGGTAGGCTCCCTTGGCAGTCTCGGAAAGTCCCCCAGCCAGGAGGTAATCGATGAAGCGTACAGAATCATTCGCCGCCGCAGTGTTCCTCGCCGGAACGCTGGGGCTCGCGTCGCAGGCAGGCGCGCAGAATATCAGGCTCGATCGCACGGTCACGTTCAGTCAGCTGGCGACGGCGCCAGGCACGGAAAGCAACACGGGCGGCGAATACCGGCAGGGGCCAGTGGAGGACGCCGACCTCAAGAAGCTGCTTCGCGGCAGCATCAGTTCAGCCCGGGTTTCCTCCGCGCACGTGCCGCGGCCAAACCCGCTGGCGGTGGACGGCGCCGGATCAGTTACCGGCTTCAACGGGCTGACGCAGGCTCAGCAGCGGCTCGCCGACGGCGGCAATCAGTTCAGCATCGAACCGCCGGACCAGGGCCTCGCAGTGGGCAACGGCTTCGTCGTCGAAGCCGTGAATCTGGCGTTGCGAGTCGACCGCGTGGGTGGTGCACCCGTTGGGGGCGTGGTCTCGCTCAACCGGTTCTTCTTCAACGAGTCGGCGATTGTTCGCGCCACGGCGACAACCCCGACGCGGTATGGACATTTCGTCAGCGACCCCAAGGCATATTTCCACGCCGCCACGGGCCACTGGTTCGTTACGGTGCTGTCGATCGATGTCAACCCGGCGACCGGAGCGCTCCTAGGACGCTCGCGCGTGCACGTCGCCGTCAGCCAGACCGCCGATCCGACGGGCGGGTGGCGCATCTACTCGATCGAGACCACGAATGGAACGGGAACCACCCCAGGCCACGCCGGCTGCCCGTGCTTTGGCGACCAGCCGCTCATTGGCGCGGACGCGAACGGCTTCTACATCACCACGAATGAGTTCCCGATTTTTGTCGGAGGATTCAACGGCGCGCAGGTCTACGCCGTCTCCATCAACGACCTCGAAAATCCGGCCGTCGCCCAGCCGCGGATGAAGGCGTTCGACAACCTTCCGCTCGCGGAAGGGCCTGCATACACACTGCAGCCCGCCACTGCGGCGCCGGGGGTGGCCTACGGCGGCACCGCGTACTTCCTGAGTGCGCTGGATTTCACGGGGACGCTGGACGACCGGATCGCTGTTTGGGCGCTCTCCAACACCGTGTGGCTGTCCACTGGGACGGGGGCCGCCCTGTCGCTGCAGAGCCTGGTCATCAAGAGCCAATCGTACGGTCAGCCACCGGACGCCGAGCAGAAGCCGGGCCCCACGCCGCTCCGTGACCTGCTCAAGGGTTTGAAAATCGCGACCGAGCATCTTCCGCTCATCGCGGCGAACGACGACCGCATGCAGCAGGTTATGTTCGACGGGACGAACTTGTGGGGTGCCCTCAATACGGTCGTGAAGCCGCTGAACGGTCCGACGCGGGTCGGGAGCGCGTACTTCGTTGTCCGGCCTGCGACCACAGGCGGTGTCCTGTCCGCGACGATTGCACGCCAGGGATACGTGTCCGTGAACAACAACAGCGTGTTGTATCCGTCAGTGGCCGTCAATGCGAGCGGAGCCGCGGCCATCGGGCTCACGCTGGTGGGTCCCGACTACTACCCGAGCGCGGCGTACGTGCGGCTCTCGGGTTCGGGAGCGCCGAACGTCGTGAATGTCGCGGCGGCAGGCGCCGGCCCGGAAGACGGATTCACCGGGTATGTGTCGCAGGCCGACAGCCGGACGGCGCGCTGGGGCGATTACTCGGCCGCGACCGTCGATGAAGCGGGCAACCTGTGGTTCGCCACAGAGTACATCCCGGCGCTGCCCCGCACGCAGCTCGCCAACTGGGGCACGTACATCGGTAAGATCACGCCGTAGTTGTTCCTGTTGTGGCTTCCGCCTCGTACGAGGCGGAAGTCGATTGCTTTCGCGTCGCCCGGTCGTCCAGTTGACGGCCGGGCGAAGCCCGACTCCCCCCTGACTCGTTGGCCAGCGCGATCACCGGCCTGTCGATTTCAAGCGATTGACCCAAGCGTGCAACGAGAGTCCCGGCGTCCGTCGAGTGCCTCACAAGGGGCGTCCGTGAATGGGCGGCCGGACATCCGCACCGTATGACGGGTACCGTTGACAAGGCACCGTTGCCCTCTTGACGCCGGGTTAAAGCGGCGGCAATCTCTGGATACTTCCCCGGTGCCACATGGCACCACCCTCCGCGCCGCCCCGCAGGGACCGGAAAAATCGCCGCTCGTAGAGGCACGATCGACGGCACAAAATCCCACACCCGCTCTGGATCCGCGTCGCGCTCAGCGCCTCGCCGACCGCAGAACACTCACAGCCGCACAGGCGCACGCCCTCGAGGTGGCCGGCTGTCGCGGCCGACGGAACGTTCGCGGCGTGAGTGGGTACCGTGCCGGCGGCACGGTCAGTCACATGAGCCGCGAATCGCAGCCGTCCGCACGAAGCGAATCGCGCGAAGACCGCGAAACAATCTCCCGCTCCCTGATGTCGGCGTTACGCCCGCATCCGCGCCACTCGTCCCCGCCGAGCGCGCCGATTCGCAACCGTTGCAGCGAATCGCGATGACGTGGACTGACATCAGGAGAGGTGCACAATGAAGATCTGGTTGAACGGCGCGGAGGGGCCGAGTACGCGGGCGTAAGCCGGGACACGATCTACACCGCCTGTGCGCGCCGCGAGCTGCGGCACGCGCGGGTCGGTGGAGGACGGGCCATCCGGCTGAAAGCGGAGTGGATCGATGCCTGGCTCGAACGTCACGCACCCGGAGTCCAGCACGGGCGCCCCGGCGAGCAGGGCTCGATGAGTGGAGGAGTGCCGTAACGAGGAGAAGGAGGGACCATGGGCCTCTACAAGTTGTGTGCACACACGCTCCACCAGTCGAATCATGCGCGTGCGTGTGGCGCGCGGCATCAGGCCGATCACTTTCGCGACCTCGCTGGTAACGCGCCCGATGCCGTCGCTGAGGGTCGCCAGGATGGCCTGCTCCGTCTTGTCGAGCGCCGTGGCGCCGACTTGTTCGGGCCATAGCGTCACCCCCGGCCTCACGACGCCAGCAATTTGGCATGTTCGGATGCCGTCGCCGGCTTTCATCCGTTCGCCTCAGTTTTCGGGTTTTGCCAGCGCCATGACATTCGAGATGATACTCGTCGTGAACGTCCTCGAAGTCCCTGCGGCGTTATTTCAGGACGAATCCGTCGCTGCCGCCTTTCCAAACGCCCCCCCACATCTCGTTGCTTCAGTGTAGGGAGTGGTAGACTCCGCGCGTCCGGTCACTTTCGACGTGTCAACTATGCGACTGCGACATCGGAGGAACCATGACTTCGACGTCACGCTCCCGTCGCGCTTTCGCGCGCTACTCGCTCGCGCTGCCGGTTCTGTTGCTGGCGTTCGACTCCAGTGGCCATCGCGGCCGAACGGGCACTCACCCGTTCCAACGAGTGGCTGGTCGGGATGCACCCATTACAGCGCACACACGTGCAGCGTTTGGCCTGGCCCAGGCCGGCTTTGAAACGAACGTCGGTCAAACGGACGCCCGCGTCAAGTTTTTTGCACGAGGGAACGGCTACTCGCTGTTTCTCACCGACACTGAGGCTGTCTTCAGCTTGACGGATCCCACGGAACAGCCAACCCGTACCGTTTCCGCTGATCGCGCGGCCGGCGGCGCCGGGGCATCGCCGGCGCGACCAAATGCCACGCTGCGGATGAAGCTCTTGGGCGCACAATCGCCGGCGAAGATCACCGGCCTCGATCGGCGGGGCACGCGCAACTACTTCAGCGGCAGCGACCGCAGCCAGTGGCGGACAGACATCCCTGCGTACGGCAGTGTGCGCTACGCGAACGTCTATCCTGGAATCGACCTTCTCTATCACGACAGTCAACGTGAGTTGGAATACGACTTCATCGTCGCTCCAGGCATCGAGCCACGTGCAGTTCGATTGGGCTTCGAGGGCATCGACACGATGCAGCTCGATGCCGCTGGAGATCTGGTTCTGGGGGTTGCGGGACGAACAATTCGGCAGCAGAAGCCGACGATCTATCAGGAAGTGAACGGCCGCCGCCGCCAGGTCGCGGGAGAGTACCGGCTCGCCGGGCTGCGTGAGGTCGGGTTCGATGTCGCGAGTTACGATCGCAGTCGCCCGTTGATCATCGATCCCGTTCTCGTTTACTCCACGTATCTTGGCTCGATTAATCCACCTGGAGGGGTGATCACACCCCATACGACGGTTTCGGGTATCGCTGTTGACCAGGCGGGAAACGCCTACGTGACGGGCTCGTCCGGGTTCGCTGATTTTCCTACGGTGAATCCGTTGCCGCCGACGATTTTCGGAAGGCCTTCTGTTTTCGTGGCGAAATTCACGAGGGACGGCTCGCTTGAATACTTGACCTTCCTCGGCGGCACGATCTGGGACGATCAGCGTTGCCAGTACTGTGGTGCTGGGAGCGGTGTGACGGGCATCGCCGTCGATGCAACGGGCAGCGCCTCGATCGTGGGCTCAACCCCGGCGCTCGACTTCCCACTGACCCCGGGGGCGTTCTTGACGCCGGACGGGAGACATGATGGATTCTTGACAAAGTTGAGTCCTGACGGAAATGCGTTGGCGTACTCGACGATCGTGCTGACAGACTGCCAGGCCTGCCTCCAGTCGATTGCGCTCGATTCGGAAGGCGGCGTCTGGATGGCTGGACGCACAACTCGCCAGGATCTTCCAACGGTTAATCCGCTGCAGCAGGCGCCAGGCGGCGGCTCTGACGCCGTCATCATGAAAGTGAATGCGGCGGGAACGGGAGTGATGTATTCGACGTACTTAGGCGGCACCGGCGACGATTACGCGTACGGTGTTGCCGTTGACAGGGCTGGCGAAATCTATCTGGTCGGACGGACGCTCTCAGCCGACTTTCCCACGAAAAACGCTGCGCAGCCAAACTTTGGCGGCGGCTGGGGGGATTGCTGGGTCGCTCGGATGAATCACGCCGGCTCTGCGCTGAGATTCTCCACGTACCTGGGCGGGACCGACGCGGAGTTCTGCGGGTCGGTCGCCGTTGACGGCGCGGGGAACGCCATCGTCACCGGCTCGACCGGATCTGCGGATTTTCCCACATGGAACGCACTGCAGCCGCACTTGAACGGCGCGACTAGCGCCATCGTCGTGAAGTTGACGGTGACCGCC
>JBDTSX010000200.1:0-7996 GCA_039930925.1 Acidobacteriota bacterium
GCTGGCTCTGCTGCGAGAATGCCATCAGGTAGACGTAGAAGAACCAGCCGAAGAGGAGCGAAAACAAGCCCAGCAGGATGTAGGCAATCGGCGATGCGAAGTAGGAACGCATCTCCTTGTCGGCAATCGCGAGGACGTTACGCATGGGCCGCCTCCTCGGGCGCTTCTTCGGTCGTCACCTGCAGGAAGACGTCTTCCAGGCTCATGCGGACGGGGCGCAGCTCCAGCAGGCCCCAGCCGCGCGTCACGATGGCCTGCGCGATCTCGCGCCGCACGTCCACGTCGGGCTCGCTCTCCACTTCGAAGGCGGCGGGCGCCTGCGAGGGCGCGGCGGCGTCGATCGCCCGCTGATCCGCGCTTATCACCCGCTTGACGCCGGGGACCGTGGCGAGCGCCGCGCCCGCATCAGCCCCTCCCGCATCGACCTGCACATACATCGTCGCCGCCCCCTTGAGGCGGGCGGTCAGGTTGTCGGGGGTGTCCACCGCGACGACCCGCCCCTTGTTGATGATCACGACGCGCTGGCAGGTCTGGGCGACTTCCGGAAGGATGTGCGTGCTCAGGACGATCGTGTGATCGCCGGCGAGCCCGCGGATCAGATCGCGCGTCTCGATGATCTGCTTCGGGTCGAGTCCGGCGGTCGGCTCGTCGAGAATCAGCACCTCCGGGTTGTGAATCAACGCCTGCGCCAGGCCGACGCGCTGCTTGTATCCCTTCGACAGCTTGCCGCAGTGGCGGCCGGCCATGTCCGCAATCCGCGTCCGCTCCATGACGGTATTGACGCGCTGCTTGCGCTCGCGCGGCGGTACCCCCTTGATGCGGCCGACGAAATCCAAATACTCGCGGACAGTCATGTCGGGGTAGAGAGGCGGGGTCTCGGGGAGGTACCCGGTCCGCCTCTTCGCCTCGACCGGCTTCTCGAAGACGTCGTAGCCGGCCACGGTCGCGCGCCCTTCGGAGGCCGGCATGTAGCCGGTCAGGATGCGCATGGTCGTGGTCTTGCCCGCGCCGTTCGGACCGAGAAAACCGAGAATCTCCCCGCGCTCGACCCGAAAGCTGACGTCGTCCACAGCCGTCGTGCGGCCGTAGCGCTTGCTGATGTGCTGAACCTCGATCACAAGAGTTGCTCCGTTCGATACTCGGTCGATGGACGTGAACGCGGCTTCCTTTGCGGAAACCTTGCCGTACCCTGCCAGCTGCGTAAGGTATAGACAGAAGGCCGATTACAGTCCGATCAGGGATACTACCGACACCGGGAAAAAGGTGTCAAGGCCGCCCCGGTGTGGCGTCCTGGCACGACGGCGCTTGATCCAGCAGCCGCAGTGAGTTAGCCTATGTATGAGCAGTTGTTCATATGTTCATATGATTACCAAAGACCTCTCCACTCTTACGGCCAATGCGGCGCTCGCTGAAGGCGATCCGTGCGCCGGGCCGCATCTCGACCCCCGTGACACCGGCGTCCGCAAGCTCACTCTGATGAGCCGACGGACGGTCGAAGCACTCGCCGAGACGTTCCGCGTGCTCGGCGATCCCACTCGCGTTCGCATTCTCGACGCGCTCGCGCCCGGCGAGCTCTGCGTCTGCGACATTGCCTCGCTCGTCGGCATCAGCGAGTCCGCGGTGTCGCACCAGCTGCGGCTGCTTCGGGGCATGCGACTGGTTCGTCCACGCCGCGAAGGCCGCCTCGTCTACTACGCGGTTGACGACAACCATATTCTCGAGCTGCTCAAACAGGCGCTCACCCACGTCGAAGAGCTCGGGGCCCGGGAGCCTCGTCTCGGGACCCGCAACTCAGACGTTCGCACTCCGGACTCAGCCTTCGCGCGTCACGATAATTCAGCGAGCGCGGCCCATCGGCGTGCAGGAAAGCAGGAACCCCGATGAGCACCTGCACCGTCTGCGAGCTACACGCCGAGTCCACGTTCAAGATCGAAGGCATGGACTGCCACGAAGAGGTGGCGGTGCTCGAGCAGCGCCTGAAGCGATTGTCAGGCCTCGAGGCGCTCGATGCGGACGTCTTGGGGCAGCGGCTGCGCATTAAATACGACGCCGCAAAACTGTCCGCGGCTTCCATTGCCGAAGCTGTCGCCCAGACCGGCATGCGCGCCTGGCTCGAGCACGAGGAGCCGGCGGCCGCTCCCGAGTCCGGCGCGTCGCGGCAGCGGCTGGTCATCCTGTCAGGGGCCGTGCTGGCCATCGGCATCCTTCGCCAGCAGGTCCCGATCGCACCCGATCCCGTGTGGTCCTGGCTGCCGTTCGTGCTCTCGATCGCCCTGAGCGGCGGGTTCACGGTCCGGCGCGCGCTGACCTCGCTCCGCGCCGGGATCATGGACATCAATGTCCTGATGCTGATCGCGGTCGCCGGGGCGATCGCGCTCGGGCAGTGGTCGGAAGCCGCTTCGGTGGTGTTCCTCTTCGCCCTGGCGCAACTGCTCGAGGCCCGCGCCATGGACCGCGCCCGCGGCGCGATCCGGGCCTTGATGGATCTCGCGCCGGTGGAAGCGCTGGTCCGTCGCGGCAGTGGCGACCTGCTCGTCGCCGTTGACGACGTGGCGGTTGGCGACGTCGTGCTCGTCCGGCCGGGCGAGAAAATCCCCCTGGACGGCCGCGTCGAGGCCGGGGACAGCTACGTCAACCAGGCGCCCGTGACCGGGGAGTCCCTGCCGATCGAGAAGACCGCCGGCGACGAGGTCTTCGCCGGCACGATCAACGGCCGCGGCGCGCTCGATGTCGCGGTCACGCGGTTGCGGCGCGACTCGACGCTCGCGCGGATCATCCACCTGGTCGAACGGGCGCAGTCGCAGCGCGCGCCGAGCCAGACCTTTGTGGACCGTTTCGCCCGCATCTACACGCCGATCGTGCTCGCCCTGGCGGTGGTGGTGGCGCTCGGGCCGCCGCTGGTGCTCGGAGGCGAGTGGAGCACCTGGTTCTACCGATCGCTCGTCCTCCTGGTGATCTCCTGTCCCTGCGCACTCGTGATCTCGACGCCGGTCTCGATCGTCTCGGCGCTCGCCGCCGCGGCCCGCAAGGGTGTGCTGATCAAGGGAGGGGCGCATCTCGAGAAGATGGCGAAGATTCAGTGCATCGCGTTCGACAAGACCGGCACGCTGACGCGCGGGCGCCTGCGCGTCGTGGAGGTGCTGCCGGTCGGCGGCGCCGACGCGTCGGAAGTGCTGCGCGTGGCCGCGTCGCTCGAGACCCGCTCCGAGCACCCGATCGCCCGCGCCATCGTCGAATACGCGCTGCAGCAGAACATCGCGCCGCTGCCGGTGCAGGGATTCCAGGCGCTGCCGGGACGTGGCGCGGAGGCCCTCCTCGGTTCCGAGACGATTGTCGTCGGCAGCCATCGGCTGTTCGAAGAGCGTGACCTGTGCTCGTCCGCGATGGAAGCGGCGCTCGAATCGCTGACCGCGCGCGGATGCGGCTCGGTCATGGTCGGGGCCGGCGGCGCGGCGATCGGGGTCATCGGCGTCGCCGACGAGCCGCGCGAGTCGGGGCGCGACGCGGTGGAGCTGCTTCGCAAATACGGCGTGAAGCACGTGGTGCTGCTGACCGGAGATCATGAGCCGGCCGCCCGCGCCCTGGCCGAGTCCCTCGATCTGGACGGCTATCGCGCCGGACTGCTCCCCGAGGACAAGGTCGCGGCAGTCGAGGAACTGCGCGGGCGCTACGGCACGCTGGCGATGGTCGGCGACGGCGTCAACGACGCCCCCGCGCTCGCCGCCGCCGACCTCGGCATCGCGATGGGCGTCGCCGGCACCGACGCGGCGCTGGAAACCGCGGACATCGCGCTGATGGCGGACGAACTGTTGAAGATTCCGTATGCAGTGCGCCTCAGCCGCGCGACCGCGCGCAACATTCAGGCGAACATCGGATTCTCGATCGTGCTGAAGGCGGCCTTCCTGGTGATGGCGATCAGCGGCACGGCCACTCTGTGGATGGCCGTCGGCGCCGACATGGGCGCATCCCTCATCGTCATCGCCAACGCGCTCCGGCTGCTGCGGGAGTAGGCCTCTGTACTGTCCAGCTTCAGCCGGACCGACGGGCACGCCCCCCCACGATGGGTCGTGGTCGCTACCCGATCGGGTTGTTTGACGGTCAGACCGTCTTCGGCGCGCTCGATTCCGTGGTCGGCGTTTCGTCCGCCGCGGGGGCGGTGCTCGGCTCCACAGTGACGACGGCGGGCGTTGAGCCGGGGCTCGCACCGATCTTGGCGATTTCGTCGCTGACGCGCTTGATCGCCTGTTCGAGGGTGTCCACTTCTTTCGCCTGCGCCTCGATTTCGGACAGCCCGCGCCCCTGCGCGCGCAACGCGTAAGCCTGCTTGCCGATCTCCGCGAACAGCGCCGTCTTGCGATCGTTCAGCTTGCTCACTTCGAGCTTCAGCTTGGTGGTCTCGGCGAAATCGGAGACCCCCTCGACAGCCATGTCGATGCCGCTCTTCAACTTGTCAAAGAAGCTCATGACGACCTCCACTCAGGGTTCAAATCCGACGAACGGTGCCCTCTCAGCGAACGAGTGTGCGCGACGGCCGGTTCTCAGCCGTCCCGGTTGATGCGGTTGACGAAGAAGTGCTGGTCGACGAACACGTCGATCGACGACTGATCGTCGGGTTCCACCTTCTCGAATTGCAGTCCCATTCCGACGCGCCGGTCGCTCCAGGCGACGCGCGATTCAGCTTCGATGTCGCGCTTTTGTCCCGGCAGGCGGAACCTCGCGCGGATCTTCTCACCCTGCTGCAGGGGGCTCATCGTCCGGATCGACAGACCGCCCTTGCTGAGGTTGAGCGTCAGGGCGGCGGCGATGACGGTGCCGAAGCGGTAGGCGACCGGGATGCCCAGCACGACGCGCGGGCTGCCGCGGCGGTTGAAGTTGTCGGGGAACAGATGCGGCGCGAGCGACGGCAGGATGTGCTGCACCGCGCTGTACTCGTTGACGTATCCGGCGACTCCCATCGCCGCCAGGTCGCGGACTTCGTCAGCGGTCGAGATGGTACCGCTGAAAATCAGGATCGGCAGGCGCCCGCCATCGAGCTTGCGAATCGCGCGGACCAGCTCTACGCCACCAGCATGCGGCAGCCGCAGGTCGAGCACGATCAAATCGAGGCGCTCCAGATCCGCCCGCACGCGCGCAAGCAGCTCCGCCGCGCTCTTGACGGTGAGCGCCGCGTGCCCCGCGCCCAGCAGGGCCGTGGCGAACCGTTCCCGCACGAAGGCGGTGTCGTCGGCAATGATGACGGTTTTGGTGGCGGTCACGATCGAAGTGCTCGCGCGCCGCCCGGCCGGAGGCCGATTCAGCGCGTCAGGCGCGTTGCAGAATTTATCAGGTTCTCGCTATAATTCGAAGCGAATCGCGATTCCCCGTGCACAATGCGTGTGTCCGTGGATTGCCGAACCCGTGCGGAGGGGAACCCCTGCCGCCAGGAGCATGTATGGCCACCTGTCCGGAATGTGACGCCGAAATCGAAGTCGACGAGTTCGACGTCGACAAGGGCGATTTGATCAGCTGCCCTGACTGCGGCTCCAATCTCGAAGTGACCAGCATCGCGCCCGTCGAGCTCGAATCAGCCGACGAGGATGACGATGATGATGACGACGATGAAGACGCCGAAGAGGAGGATGGCGAGGAGGAGGACGTCGACGACGACGATGACGATACGACTGGGGAGGACCTCGACTAGTGACGCATCCCTTGCTGGCGAGCGACAGCGCGTCCCTCGCCGGCGCGTCGAACGCTCCGACACAGGCCGGTCCCGGCCTGACACGCATCACGGACCTGGAAGCGAAGGATCAGGCGCTCGACCGCGTACTACGCGATCTTCCGTCCGTCATCGTCGCGTACAGCGGAGGGGTCGACAGCGCCTACCTGGCGTATGCCGCGCATCGGGCGCTCGGCGGAGCCGCGCTCTGCGTCACCGCGGACAGCCCGAGCTATCCCGAGCGCCATCGCGCGCTCGCGATCCGGATTGCGCAGCAGGTTGGATTCGATCACGCCTTCATCCAGACGGCGGAAATGGCTCGTCCGGAATACCGTGCCAACCCCGCCAACCGCTGCTACTACTGCAAGCAGGAGCTTTACACGCACCTGGCGGCGCTCGCGCACGAGCGCGGGATCCCGGTGATCGTCGATGGCAGTAACGCGGACGATCGGGGCGATTACCGGCCAGGCCGCCAGGCTGCGCGGGAATTCGGCGTCCGGAGTCCGCTGGACGAAGCGGGCCTGACCAAGGACGAAATCCGCGAGTTGTCCCGGCGCGCGGGCCTTCCGACCTGGGACGAGCCCGCATCCGCGTGCCTGTCGTCGCGGATCCCGTACTTCAGCGAGGTCACGACCGAGAAGCTGTCGATGATCGAACGCGCGGAGGCGGTCCTGCGTGACCTCGGGTTCCGTGTCTGCCGGGTCCGCCATCACGACACGATCGCCCGGCTCGAGCTGGGCCAGGACGAGATCGCGCGCGCGCTCGATCCGGACGCCGCGGCGGCGATCGATCGCGAGCTGCGGGCGATCGGCTACGCGCACGTCACGGTCGATCTGCGGGGTTACCGGCTGGGCAGCCTGAACGACGCGCTCCGCCTGCGCGAGGTCTGACCGCTTTATCTGTGCGCAGAGCCATAGCGGCGTTCGCGCTCGTGTTTCTCGCGGCCCACCTCTCCTTCCTGCCGCCGACCCTCGAAGACGTCGATTCGATCAACTTCGCGCTGGGTGTCGCCGACTTCGATGTCGCGGCCCACCGGCCGCATCCTCCCGGCTACCCGGTCTTCATCGCGCTCGGAAAACTATCGACGCCGCTCCTGCGCGCCGTGGGCATTGCCTCGCCCGAGTCGCGCGGGCTGGCGATCTGGAGCGCGGTTTCTGGCGCCGCGATCATCGTCGCCCTGTTCGCGTTCTTTCTCGCCCTCCACGACCGGCGGCCAGCCGCTGGTTGGACGGAGGACGGCAGCCCTGACCCTGGTGGGGTGCGCGTGCCGGATTCGGGCAGTCGGGTCGCGTGGTGGGCCACGGTGCTGACGGCGCTCTCGCCGCTGTTCTGGTTCACGGCCCTGCGTCCGCTCAGCGACATGACCGGGCTTGCTGCGGCTGTCGGTTCGCAGGCGCTCGTCGTCTCCGTGATCACCGGGCGGGGCAGGGAGCGGGCGCTGGCGTCCGGGGCCCTGATCGCCGGCCTGGCGATCGGCATACGGTCGCAGACGTCGCTGCTGACCCTGCCGCTGCTCGCGCTGGCGCTGGTGCTGCCCGGCCTCGGGTTGCGGCTTCGCGACCGCATCGCGGCAGGTGCAGCGGTGGCCGTGGGGGTCGCGATGTGGGGCATCCCGTTGATCACCGCGAGCGGCGGCCTCGGCAACTACGCGGCGGCGCTGGGCTCGCAGGCAGGCCAGGATTTCTCCGGCGTCGTGATGCTGTGGAACGCGCGGGCACAGGGAGCTCGGGTCGCGGCGCGCGTTGCGCTCGATGCCGCGAAGTACTCGTTCCTGTGGCCGTGGGGACACCCGATTGCCGGCGGCATCGTCGTGGCGCTCGCGCTGGTTGGCTCGGTTCGGGTCGCGTGGCGGATCCCCCGGGCGTTCGGCTTGTTGATCGTGGCGTTCGTCCCCTACGCGATCTTCCATCTGCTGTTCCACGAGGTGGTGACGGTGCGGTACGCATTACCGCTGGTCCTGCCGGTGGCGTATCTGGCGGCATGGGCGCTCGATTGGGGGGGCAGGTTGGTCCTGGCCGGCGGCGTCACGGCGGTCGCCGCATGGTCGCTTGCGATCACGCTGCCGGCGGCGATGACCTATCGCAGCGACGGCAGTCCGGCATTTCGCGCGCTGCGGTTCGTCGAGAGCGCGGTCGGCGTTTCCGCGCCGCAGGGGGGAGCGGTGGAGAGCATCGGCTTCCATGCGGTCCTGCGGCGCGCCGTTCAATGGGATCGACCGGCGTTGACGGCGAGGCTGCTGGCGGGCCTGCACGGCGGCGAGTGGCTGGCGCTGGTGGAGGAATGGCGAGCGACCCCGTC
>JBDTSX010000201.1:0-7995 GCA_039930925.1 Acidobacteriota bacterium
AGGGTCGCGTGGACGCGACCGACGGTCGACGGGGACACTCAATCGTGACTGTCCCGATTGAGTGTCCCCGTCCGCCGTCCGGCGCCTTCCGGCGGGCGGAATAGACATGATGCATGAGACCGGTCCGAATCGCGTGCTCGTCGCCGATGACCAGGCCGACATCCTGGACGCGCTGCGGCTGTTGCTCTCCGACGAGGGCTACGACGTCACCTCGGCGCGGTCGCCGGGCGAGGCGCTCGAGCGGCTGGAGGCGTCCGATTTCGACGCCGCGATCCTGGACCTCAATTACACCCGCGACACCACCTCCGGCCAGGAAGGCTTCGACCTGATGGAGCGCATCCGGTCGATCGATCCGACGCTGCCGGTCCTCGTGGTCACCGCGTGGAGCAGCGTCGCCGGTGCGGTCGAAGCGATGCGCCGCGGCGCGCGCGACTACATCGAGAAGCCGTGGGACGACGAGCGGCTCCTGGTGACCGTGCGGACGCAGATCGACCTGCGGCGCGCGCTGAGGAAGAGCCAGCGCCTCCAGGAAGCGAACGCGCGGCTCCAGCGCGGCGCGACGCCCCTCTTCATCGGCGACTCCCGGGCCATTCTGGACGTCCGCCAGACGATCGAGCGGATCGCGCCGTCCGACGCCGCCGTGCTGATCAGCGGGGAGCACGGAACCGGCAAGGAAGTGGTCGCGACCTGGCTGCACGCGTTGTCCGACCGCAAGGGCCGCCCGCTCGTCACGATGAATGCGGGAGGACTCGCGGAAGGGATTGCCGAGAGCGAGCTGTTCGGACACGTCAAGGGGGCCTTCACCGATGCGCGCGTCGATCGCATCGGCTGCTTCGAGCTGGCCGACGAGGGGACGCTGTTCCTCGACGAAATCGCCAACATGCCGGTCCGGCTCCAAGCCAAGCAGCTGCGCGTGCTGCAGACCGGCGAAGTCCAGCGCGTCGGCTCGTCGCGCCTGCGGTTCGTCAACGTCCGGATCCTGTCGGCCACCAATGCGGATCTGTCCGCCGAGATCGCCGGCGGACGCTTCCGCGAGGACCTGCTGTATCGTCTGAACACCGTGGTGATTCACCTGCCGCCGCTGCGCGACCGGCGCGAGGACATCGAGCCGCTCGCGGAGCATTTCCTGGCGCGCTACGCGGCCCGCTATCGCAAGCCGCTCGCCGGTTTCGATGCCGACGCGCGCGCCGCCCTGGCCACCCATCGCTGGCCGGGCAATGTGCGCGAACTGGGCCACAGCATCGAACGCGCCGTGCTGATGGCCGAGAACACCGCCGTGACGATCGCCGCGCGCCATCTCGGCCTCCAGAGTGCGCGCGGCACGGACGGCGGGTCCGAGGCGTTGTCGCTCGAGGACGCCGAGCGCCGGTTCATCGAGAAGGTGCTCGCGCGCCATGACGGCGACGTCCGCCTCGCCGCCGAGCAACTCGGCATGAGCCGCAGCGCGCTCTACCGGCGGCTTCAACAGTATGGCGTTCGCGAGTAGCAGCCCGCCCGCCCGTCAGCACCCGCCGGTGTCGGTGCGGACCCGTTCCGTGCACCGCAGCCTCGAACAGGCGGTGGTGCTGCTGGTGCTGGTCGGCGGGCTGCCGGCGGCGCTCGCGCTGCTGTATCTCACGTGGGGGAACGCCTACACCTTCGAAGTGCGCTGGACGCTGACCACGGTCATCGTCTTGTGCTGGTTCGGCGCGGCCGGCATCGCCCATCAGATGGTCCAGCGGGTGTTGTTCCTGCAGGCCAATCTTTTGGGCGCGCTGCGCGAGGGGGACTACTCGATCCGCGGCGCGGGCGGAAAACCCGGCAGTGCCGTGGACCTGGTGATGGGGGAAATCAACGCCCTCGGCGACACGCTCCAGCGCCAGCGCACCGAGTCGGTGGAATCGACCGCGCTGCTGCATAGCGTGATGGGCGCGATCGACGTCGCGGTGTTCGCCTTCGGAATGGACGAGCGGCTGGTGCTGGTCAATCCCGCGGGTGAACGGCTGCTTGGCGAACCCGCGTCGCGGCTGCTCGGCCGCGAGGCGCAGGCGCTGCGGCTGGCCACGTGTCTCGAGGGGGAAACGCCGCGGCTGCTGGACCGGCCGTTCGGTCCGGAGAGCGGCCGCCTCGAGCTCAGAAGATCGTCGTTCCGCCGCGAGGGCAAGCCGCATCAGCTGCTGGTCTTCTCGGATCTCAGCCGGGCGCTCCGCGAAGAGGAACAACAAGCCTGGCAGCGCATCGTCCGCGTGCTCTCGCACGAGATCAACAACTCGCTGACCCCGATCAAGTCGATCGCGCACAGCATCAAGCGGATGCTGTCGCGGGTCCCGGACATCCCGCGCGCCGGCGAGATCCAGGACGGCCTCAACCTGATCGAGACGCGGTCCGGCGCGCTCGGCCGGTTCCTGCGCGCCTATGCGCAACTCGCGCGCCTGCCCAAGCCGCAGCAGAAAACGTTTCCGCTGATGCCGATCGCCCGCCGGATCGCCGAGCTCGAGAACCGGCTGCACGTTTCGGTGAAGGCGACCGAGGAGTTGGAGATCACCGCCGATCCGGATCAGATCGAGCAGCTGCTGATCAACATCGTCCGCAACGCCGTCGACGCGACGCTCGAGAGCAACGGGAGCGTCTGGATCGACTGGAAGCAGGTGGACGGATCGCTGCAGATCAGCGTCGAGGACGAAGGCCCGGGGCTGCCGGACACGTCCAACCTGTTCGTGCCGTTCTTCACCACCAAGCCGGCTGGATCGGGGATCGGCCTGGCGCTGTCGCGCCAGATCGCGGAAGCGCACGGCGGCACGCTCTCACTCGAGAACCGCCCCGAGGGGCGCGGCTGCCGCGCCGTGCTGCGGCTGCCGATGTGAGACGGCCGGCAAGCCGTGCGCCAGAGGTGGGAGGCGGCACAGCTATCCCCTGCGCGCCGCCGTGTTATCGTTCGCCAGATGTCCGCCAAATCGCGCTCGCGCTATCCGCAGTCCGAAAAACTCTTCGCGGAGGCCTCCCGGATTCTTCCGGGCGGCGTCGACAGTCCGGTCCGCGCGTTCAAGTCGGTCGGCGGCTCCCCCTTGTTCATCGTCCGCGGGCGCGGGGCGCACATCGAGGACGCCGACGGTCACAAGTACATCGACTTCGTGATGTCGTGGGGTCCGCTGATCCACGGCCATGCGCCGAGAGGACTGCGCAAGGCGCTCGACGATGCGGCGTCGCGCGGCACCAGCTTCGGCGCGCCGACCCTGCTCGAGACCCGCCTCGCGCAGCGCGTCGCGATGCTGATGCCGTCGATGGAGCGGGTGCGCTTCGTCAGCTCGGGAACTGAAGCAGCCATGAGCGCGGCGCGCCTCGCGCGGGCCGCCACGACGCGCGACAAGATCGTCAAGTTCGAAGGCTGCTACCACGGGCACGCGGACGCGTTCCTGGTGCAGGCCGGTTCGGGCGCGACCACGCTGGGCGTCCCGACCAGTCCGGGGGTCCCGGCGGCGGTGGTTGCCGATACGCTGCTCGCGCGGTACAACGATCTCGACTCCGTCGAACGGGCGTTCGCGGCTCATCGCGGCCAGGTGGCGGCGGTCTTCGTCGAGCCGATTGCCGGAAACATGGGACTCGTGCCGCCGCGGGAAGGATTTCTCCAGGGTCTCCGCGCGATCTGCGACCGCGAGAAATCGCTGCTGGTCTTCGATGAGGTGATTTCCGGTTTTCGCGCCGCGACCGGCGGGGCACAACAGATCTTCGGAGTGCGTCCGGATCTGACCTGTCTCGGAAAAATTATCGGCGGTGGGCTGCCGGTGGGCGCGTACGGCGGGCGCGCGGACGTGATGGCGCTGCTCGCGCCGTCGGGGCCGGTCTATCAGGCGGGTACCCTGTCGGGTAACCCACTGGCGATGACCGCCGGATTGTGGGCGCTGCAGGAATTGTCGCCTCGACTCTACAAGCACTTGTCGAGACTCGGCGGACTGCTCGCCACCGGGCTGGCGGCGGCGGCGCGGGACGCCGGTGTGCCGCTCCAGATCAACGGCTTCGGCTCGCTGCTGACGCCGTTCTTCACCGCGGAGCCGGTGCGCGACTACCAGTCGGCGCTGACCGCCGACACCGCCGCCTACGGCCGGTTCTTTCGGGCGATGCTCGCGCGCGGAGTCTATCCGCCGCCGTCACAATTCGAAGCGTGGTTCCTCTCGGGCGCGCACACCTCGCGCGACATCGAGGCGACCGTGAAGGCGGCGAGAGCAGCGATGAAGGTGGTGATGAAAGGCTGAAGCCGGCAGGCTCCAGCCTTTCGGTTTTGGAACGCTCAGCGGATCGACGGAGGGGTGTCGAGCCGAACCCGCAGGATGGTTCCGGCTGGCAGCGCGACGTCCTTGCCTTCCGTCGCCGCGACGGTCCCGCCGCCGCCGATCAGGACGCCGAGGACGGCTCCCTTCACGCCGCCGAGGATGCCGCCGATGATCCCGCCGATGCCGGCGCCGGTCCCGATCTTCGCCGCTTCACCCCTGATCCCTTCGCTCTCGAGCGCCTGGGTCACGGTGCCGCGCATCGGATAGGTCCGTCCGCGGACCGTCACCTGATCGAACGCGATGGTCACGCTCCCCTTGCGGTCCGTGCGGGTCGCCTTGGTCACGGAGCTGACCACGCCGCGCAGGACCGAGCCAGACGGAATCAGGACGTCATTGCCGCGATACAGATCCGCGACGCTCGTGGCGTGGAAGCGCTGCTCGACCTGCGCGGTCGAAGACGACAACTCCTCCTCGAGCCGGACGTCAAGCTCCTGGCCGGACGGGATCGCGCTGTCGTTCGTGCCGCGCGTGCTGGTGTTGCCCTGTTCCGTCCGGATGCGATCGTCGCCGGCAACCCCGCCCCGCACGGTGCCGTTGGTGGTCGCGGTGCCGTCGCTGTTGGTCCGCCACGCAGGTGTGGGCGACCCGTTGCGGCCGTCCGCGCGATTGTCATTGCGCGCTTCGCCGCGCGACCGGGAGCGAAGGTCCTGAAGCCGGTCCTGCACGTCGGAGTAGTCGTTCCGGGTGACGTTCCCTTCCTTGCGCTGCTTGACCTTCAGGTACACGACCTCGTCGCGCAGGTCGTCCAGATCGGTCTGCAGCGAGCCGGCCAGATCGGGATTGGTGCTCCGCAGCCGCGAGATGTCGCTGCTGGCCTGGTACACCTGATCCTGTAGCCGCTGGATGTCGGTGGCGTTGACGTTTCCGGACTGCGCCGCAGCCGGCAGGGCGAATGTGACGACGACGGCGGCGACGCCGAGCGCGTGCCACAGAGCCGAGATGCCGCGTGTATTTCGAGTCATTGCTACTCCTCACAATTTGCGCGCGCCGTGCTGCCAGTGATTCGGTCCGGAAATCCCGGCGGCGCCAGCCCGCTGCCGGGGACCTGTAATGCAAGTACGACGCCGCAGCGGCAGCCGACTGGCCACGGACGGTTCAACCGCGCTGGGGACCAGCCGCTTCGATTCTACGGACCGAGGTTCCGCCGAAAGCCCCGATCTCGGCCGTTTAGACGTCGATCCAGCGGTCCAGGCCGGCATTCCGCTGCATTCAGGCGCCGCTCGCTTTCGACACCCGGCCCCGAACCGAAGTCGAGCCGAATGGTATGATCGTCGTGATTCACTCCATGCCGTCACTCAGGCTTCACACCACTGTCGGCGTCAAGGTCGGCCTCGTGCAGGTCGGCGGCGGCGCGCCCGTCGCCGTGCAGTCGATGACCATGACCGACACGGTCGATGCGGCCGGCACGGCCCGGCAGTGCATCGAGCTCGCAGAAGCCGGCTCGGAGATGGTGCGCGTGACGGTGAATATCCCGGAAGCCGCCCAGGCCGTCCCCGAGATCAAGCAGCGAATGCTCGACGCGGGCGTGACCGCGCCGCTCATCGGCGACTTCCACTACAACGGGCACCTGCTCCTCACGCGGTATCCGGCGTGCGCGGCCGCGCTCGACAAGTACCGCATCAATCCCGGCAATGTCGGCACCGGCCGGCGTCGCGACGAGCAGTTCGCGACGATCTGCGGCGTGGCCCGCGAGTATCGCAAACCGGTGCGGATCGGCGTGAACGGCGGCTCGCTGAATCAGGAGCTCGTGCTCGCCAAGATGCAGGAGAACACCGATCGCGACCGCGGCCTGACCTCGGAAGAGATCATCAACGAATGCATGGTCCTGTCGGCGTTGCAGTCGACCGAGCTCGCGCTCGAGTGCGGCCTTCGCAAGGATCAGATCATCATCTCGTGCAAGACCTCGCGTCCACGGGATCTGATTGCCGTCTACCGCGCGCTGGCGCGCCAGACCGATCAGCCGCTGCACCTGGGTTTGACTGAAGCCGGGATGGGCACCAAAGGACTGGTGTGGTCGGCGGCGGCGATGGGCGTGCTCCTCAACGAGGGAATCGGCGACACCATCCGCGTCTCGCTCACGCCGCGCCCGGGAGGCGATCGCCGCGAGGAAGTCTACGCGGCGTGCGAGCTGCTCCAGGCGCTCGGCCTGCGCTCCTTCTCGCCGAGCGTGACCGCCTGCCCGGGCTGTGGACGCACCACCAGCAGCACCTTCCAGGAGCTTGCCGAACGCACCCAGGACTACATCCGCGAGCGTCTGTCCGAATGGAAGGACCAATACGAGGGGGTCGAGACGATGACCCTCGCGGTCATGGGCTGCGTCGTCAACGGGCCGGGGGAATCGAAAGCGGCAAGCATCGGCATCAGCCTGCCCGGCACGGGCGAGGAGCCGAGCTGTCCGGTCTACATCGACGGCCGGCACCACACCACCCTGCGGGGTACGTACGAGGAGCTCGCGGTGGCATTCCGAGAGCTCGTCGATAACTACGTGGCCACGAAGTATCCGCGCAAGACCGCCAAGGTGTAAGGCGGCAGCTTCTTCCGATGGTCCCCGTCGGCTTCGTCGAATGCGGGCACGCCGTTCGCGTCCGAGCCGCGCCCTCCCTCACGGTCCGATCGCTCACTCACCTCGCCAACTGCATCCGGAGGCGCATCGCTGTTCCGCTGCGCCTGATTGTCTTCAGGATTGTTGCCGACCGCCTCCTCGAGCGGATCGCCCTGAGGTGCCGGCCGTTCATTCTGTTGAGCCATGAGTCCTCCCGTCGAGGCTGGAGCGCCCCGCACCCTGGCCCAGAGCAAGCACGGTGCCGGACCGGGAGGCGCGTGACCAGACGATCAACAGCGCGGTTCCGCAGATCATCAGTCCGACTGACAGTCCCCACCACAGACCAATCACCCCGAGCCCCGCGACGAAGCACAACGTGTAGCCAAGCGGCAGACCGATGAGCCAGTGGCCGGCGAGGTTCCAGAGCATCGGCGTCCGCGTATCGCCAAGCCCTCGCAGCACGCCGGTGACGACGCCCTGTAGACCGTCGAACAACTGGAAGGCTGCGCCGACGAAGAGCAGCGAGATGCCGATCGCGATCACCCCCTGGTCGGTGGTGAATGCACTGATCAGTATCCGGGGCATCAGCAGGAACACCGCCGCGGCGCAGGACATGAACAACGTGCCGAAAAGCAGCGCCGTCCAGCCGGATCGGATCACGCCGGCGGCGTCCTCCCTTCCAACCGCCGTGCCCACCCGGACGGCCCCGGCCGACGCGACGCCGAGCGGAACCATGTATGTCAAGGCCACGAAGTTGAGCGCGATCTGATGCGCCGCAAGCGCGATCGCCGGCAGTTGGCCGGCCAGCGCGGTCGCCGCGGCGAAGACCCCGACTTCCAGCGTCACCTGGCTGGCCGCGGGCAGCCCGAGCGCCACCAGCCGGCGCAGGCGTGCCGCCTCGATCCGCATCGGCGTGTCGAAGAGACCCGGACGATTGCCGCGCTCGTGCCGGACGATCGCGGTGAGGAGAAATCCCGCCATCCCGGCCCGCGCCGCCACTGTCGCCCAGGCGGATCCTTCGACCCCCATCGCCGGCGCCCCCAGCCGCCCGTCAATCAGGATCCAGTTGAAGAACACGTTCAGCACGTTCGCGGAGACCAGCGCAATCATCACTGGACGGACGATCCCCATCCCTTGCAGGTAGCG
>JBDTSX010000202.1:0-7984 GCA_039930925.1 Acidobacteriota bacterium
GGGTCCAATCCAGAGGACGCTTCGGCGGGCGACTTGGAGGTGAATGGGCTATGCCGGCCCCGCGTCCCGGAATGCGCGTTCCGTAGCCGTGGCGCCTGAACCACGTTCCATCGTCGTCGTCGGCGCCGGGATTTTTGGTATCACCGCGGCGGTGGAACTGCGCGCACGCGGATGGATCGTGACGGTGATCGATCCCGGACCGGTACCGCGTCCGACAGCCGCTTCGACGGACATCAGCAAGGTCGTGCGCATGGACTACGGCGCGGACGATCTCTACACCACGATGGCGGAAGCGGCGATGGAAGGCTGGGATGGCTGGAATTCGGCATCGGCGGCTCCGCTCTATCACCAGGACGGTTTCCTGCTGCTCTCCAGGGAGGCGATGGCGCGCGGCGGCTTCGAGTACGAGAGCTTCGAGCGGCTTCGGCGCCGGGGACAGGCAGCCGAGCGGCTGCGTCCGGGCGACCTGAACGGACGTTTTTCCGCCTGGCGCGCCGACCAGTATCCGGACGGCTATTTCAATCCACGCGCCGGGTGGGTCGAGAGCGGCAAGGTGCTCGAGCGCCTGGCGGCGGAGGCGGAGGCGCGCGGCGTGACCCTGATCCAGGGCGTCAGGTTCGAGGGACTGATCGAGTCGCGCGGCCGCGTCCACGGGATCCGGGTCACGGACGCAAGGGCCATCAGAGCTGCCGGTGGTCCGGCGGCTGGACCGGAGTTGCGCGCCGATGTCGTCCTGGCGGCAGCTGGCGCGTGGACCCCAACACTCCTGCCGCACCTGGCGGACGTCATGTGGGCGACAGGGCACCCGGTCGTGCACCTCGACGTACAAGGCGCTGGTGACTGGCAAGCGCCGCGGTTTCCCGTCTGGGCGGCAGACATCTCACGAACCGGCTGGTACGGCTTTCCTGCGGTGGCGACCGGCGTCCTGAAGATCGCCCGTCACGGCGCCGGGCGCCGCGTCGAGCCGGATGCCCCTCGCACGGTGCGTCCCGCGGAGCTCGCGCCGTTTCACGAATTCCTCCAAGAGAGCCTGCCCGGGCTGCGCGACCGGCCAATCGCCGCGACCAGGCTGTGCCTCTATTGCGACACGTTCGATGGTGACTTCTGGATCGATCACGATCCCGATCGCCCTGGTCTGGTGGTTGCCGCCGGCGACAGCGGACACGGATTCAAGTTTGCGCCGGTGCTCGGGCCGCTGACCGCAGACATCGTAGAGTGCCGGCCGAATCCCTGGGCGCACAGGTTCAGGTGGCGGCGGCGCGCAGCGGAGGGCAAGGAAGCCGCGCGCGCAATGTATCGATCGGCGCGGTGACGTGATCGGCGCGGGTCGCGAGTCCACTCATGAGCGACGACCGCAATCGCGTTCTCTGTCATCGCCTGGCTTAGCGGTCCCTCGTTTCGCCGTCACCTCAGCGCGATGAAGGGTCAGTTCGTCCCTGATGTGCTGGCCATTTTTTGCGCGTCAGCCGGCCGGACGACGTTTACATCTCTTCGACCGAGCGCGCATTCGTAAGGTTCACCCATCGGCGCCGAGCACCGGTGACGCGCACCCATCCGTTCTGCCCCACATCCTCGATCGTCACGCTCTCCCGCTCACCGCCGGTCCAGGTGACGTCGTAGCGCTTGCCCCTGGTGACGAACCCGGTGCCGGCGAACTCGACGACCGGCCGCACTTCGGGAATATTCGCGATCGCCACCTGCCAGGGCCCGACCTGGCTGGCACGGACGTCGAGCGCGTTCGCGACTTCGACGGTGCCTCTGACGTTCACGATGCCGGTGCCGAACCCCGGGGCCGATCGCACGTCCTGCGCCGACACGCCGGCGATGAGCGCGACCGCTCCGGCCACAGCGGCGCCAATGATGAGTCGTAGCTGCATGAACAAGCCTCCAGGGTCTGTTGCCGTCGGCGCGACGGACGTGAAGCGATTCCGACGGCCGCGGAGCCCCCCGCGGCCGGGAATAATTATGAAACACCCGGCCGGTTGGGGACGCCTGATGATCTTCGGGTGATCAGCGTCAGCCGTTCTTCCGCCTGAAGGCGGAAGCCACACGCGGGATGCCGGTTGTTCTTCCGCCTTCAAGCGGGAGAGACAAACCGTGCGTCAGCTGTTCGTCCGACCCCGAGGGCGGAAGTCCCGAATCCGCCATTGACTGCCTATGGCTTCCGTCGATCCCACATTGAGTACTCGTGGCTTCCGTCGATCCCACATTGAGTACTCGTGGCTTCCGTCGATCCCACATTGAGTACTCGTGGCTTCCGCCTTTAGGCGGAAGGATCCAGCGGAGTGCCGCGGTCCGCAGCCGGCAAATGCGAACTCAACCCGCAGGCCCCTGGATCAGGAGTCCGGCGGCGGCGCAATTCTCCAGATGGTGCTCGCGCATCCCCGCGGCGTCGGCGGCCCGCGGCAGCACGATCGCGCGGGCTACCTCCGGATCGCGCCGGGCCGCGGCGTCGGCAAGCCGATCCAGATACTCGAGATCCGCGCGCGCAATCGCCAGCGCATCGGCCGCTGTGAGACGGCGGCCATGTCCGGGTACCACGTCGCGTACCTCGCCATCGAGGAGGCCGACCAATCGGGCGATCGTTTCACGGTAGGCGTGCAGATCATCGACGAACGGAATCTCGCACGGGGACAGGTAGTCCCCCGCGATCAGCAGGTGCAGTTCCTCGACGATCAGGCCGAGGCCGTCCGGACTATGACCGGGGAGATGAAGGCCGCGCATGCGGATGCCGCCGGGATGGACGACTTCGCCATCGCCGATGCCGCGGAGAGTCTCGGGCCACCGATATCCTGCGGGACGCGGCACGTACCAGCGCGAATCGAACGCGCGGGCATCGTCCAGATACCGCAAGACCGACGCGGCCCCGCTCGCGATCGACTGTTCGAGCGCCTGGCTCACCCACACGGGCGTGCCGGGAAAGAGGCTGTGGCCCATCACGTGGTCCCAGTGACCGTGCGTGAACAGCACCGCCTCGGCGCGACCCAGTGCCGCGACCGTGGCGCCGATCGCCTCGAGCTCACGCGGAAAGTACGCCGGGTCGATGACCACGCAGGCTCCCGCATGGGAGAGGATCGACGTGTTGGTCTGCCAGATGCCGCTGGTGAGCAGATCGATTTTCACCGCGACAGGATACTGTCCCCAGCGGCTCGGTGCAGTACACTCAGGGCGGATCCCGATGATCATGCGCCGAGCCTTCCGGATGTCCGTTCATCCCGGATACGAAGCTGAATACGCGCGGCGGCACCAGCCGATCTGGCCGGACCTCGAGGCGATGCTGCTCGAGCACGGCGTGACGACGTATTCGATCTTTTTCGATCCACGCACCAACGATCTGTTCGCCTATGCGGAGTTCGACAGCGAAGAGCGCTGGGCCGCGGTAGCGGCGACCGACGTCTGCCGGCGGTGGTGGCGGCACATGCGCGACGTGATGCCGTCGAACCCGGACGACAGCCCGGTGAGCGCGGAACTGACGGAAGTGTTTCACATCGGGCGGGAGTGATGAACATGCCCAGCACGGACCGCGGGATGCGGTTCACGGGACGCGGCGGACGCGCATTCCGTGCGTGCCTCGGAGTCACGTCCTGGTCAACGGTTCGAGCGAGCCGCGGCGGGGCCCTGCTGCTGGTCGTGGTCGCGATCTCCACCGCGCTGGCACGCGGGCAGAGTGGGTCTCGCGGCATCGAGCCGGCGGACCTCAATCGCGGCGCCGAGGCCTGCACCGATTTCTACGAATTCGCGAACGGCGCGTGGCGCGCGCAGAACCCGATTCCGGCGTCGATGACACGCTGGAGCCGACGCTGGGCGGCCGGAGAAGCGGCCAAGGACCGGCTCCGGACGATCCTCGAGGAGGCCGCGGCGATGCCTCCGCAGGCCAAGGGCACTGTCGATCAGTTGATCGGGGATTTCTACGGCGCGTGCATGGACCAGACGCGAGCGAACACGCTCGGCGTCGCCCCACTCGCGTCGCTGCTCTCCGAGATTGATGCCGTCCGGGATGTCGCCGGGGTGGAGCGGATGATCCGCCGCTTCCACGCCGTCGCGATCGGTGTGCCGTTTGCGCTCCAGGCGGGTTCGGACAGCCACAATCCGGCCAACGTCATCGCGCAGATCTACGCCACCGGACTCGGGATGCCGGACCGCGACTACTACGTCAAGCCCGATGCGCGATTCAAAGAAGCCCGCGACAGATACGTCGCGCACGTGGCGCGAATGTTCCAGATCGCGGGGGAGGACGCGGCGGCGGCGGCCATCGCCGCCGACCACGTGATGCGGATGGAGACGCGGTTCGCGGAACCATCCCTCGACAACGTCGCGCTGCGCGATCCGGCCGCGACCGACCACAAGATGACCTTTGCCGCGCTGCAGCGGCTCGCCCCCGCGTTCAACTGGACCGCCTACTACCAGGAAGCCGGGTTGAAGACCGGCGACGTCAACGTCAGCGAGCCACGCTTCCTGGAAGCCTTCAACCTGCAGCTGACCGCGGTGCCGGTGAGCGACTGGAGGACCTACCTGAAGTGGCACCTGCTCGCGTCAGCGGCGCCGTCGCTGTCCGACGCATTCGTGCAGGAGGATTTCGCCTTCAACGAGGCGTACCTGAACGGCGCCGCGGAAATGAAGCCGCGCTGGAAAGCCTGCGTCGAATCAACCGACGCGCTGCTCGGCGAAGCCCTGGGACGGAAATACGTTGAGAGGTTTTTCCCCCCTGAGGCAAAGGCCCGGATGCAGGATCTGGTCGCCAACCTGCGCGCCGCGATGGGCGAAACGATTCAGGGGCTCGACTGGATGAGCGCTGAAACCAAGCGCCGCGCGCTCGAGAAGCTGGCGACGCTCAACCCGAAGATCGGCTATCCGGATCGCTGGAAGGACTACAGCGCCGTGCCGATCTCGCGCGCCTCCTACTGGCAGGATGTGCTCGCCGGACGCACCTTCACTGTCGTCGAGGATCGCACGACGATCGGCAAGCCGGTCGACCGCGGGCGCTGGGGCATGACTCCGCCGACCTCCGACGCGTACTACAATCCGCTCCTCAACGAGATCGTCTTTCCGGCCGGCATCCTGCAGCCGCCGGCGTTCAGCATGGACGCCAACGACGCGGTGAACTACGGCGCCATCGGCGTCGTCATCGGCCACGAGATCAGCCACGGGTTCGACGACCAGGGGGCGCAGTACGACGCGCAAGGGCGGCTGAACAACTGGTGGACCGCGGAGGACCTGGTGAAATTCCAGGCGAAGACGGCCTGCGTCTCGCGCCAGTTCGATGGCTACTTCGTCGAGCCCGGCATCCATCACAACGGCAAGCTCGTGCTCGGCGAGAGCATCGGCGACCTCGCCGGGGCGAAGATCGCCTATCGCGCCTTCCAGCTCTCTCAGCGTGGCAAGCCGGCGATCGAGCCGGCCGACGGCTTCACACCAGAGCAGCAATTCTTCCTCGCATGGGGACAGTTTCGCGGCGACGCGGTCCGCCCGGAGCTCGCGCGGTCGATGGTGCAAGGGGATCCCCACCCGATCGGCAAGTTCCGCGTCCTTGGCCCGCTGTCGAATCTGCCCGAGTTCCAGCGGGCGTTCGACTGCAAGCCGGAGTCAGCGATGGTTCGGCCGGCGGCGGAGCGGTGTGAGGTTTGGTAGCAGCAGAGGTTTTAGGTTTTAGAGTTTTGGGGTTTTAGGGTCGGTTCGGGTTCGGGTTCGGTTAGTGCGGTTCGGTTCGGGTCGGGTTTGGTTCGGTTGGGTTCGGTTGGGTTCGGGTTCGGGTTCGGGTTCGGGTTCGGTTCGGGTTCGGTTCGGGTTCGGTTCGGGTTGGTTCGGGTTGGTTCGGGTTCCAGTTTGAGTTCAAGTGCAGCTCTGGCATTAGTTCGGATGCTGAAGCGCGAGCGGATGGTCGACCGCCTTGGGGACGGACCTGAGCGGCGACGGGTATCAGGCGCGAGCGCGGGCGGCGTGCAGTTCCGAGAGTTTCTGCGCCAGCGGCTGGACGGTGGTGCCGTCGAGAACGATGCCGTCGAGGCCGGACGTTGGATGAATCATGACTTCGGCTGAGCGGTCGCGCTCGGCGGCCGGCTGGGTCCACATCCACACGACGTCGTCGATCGAGCCGAAGTACTGGGTCGCTCGCAGGCCGCTGGCGGACAGGCGGCCGTTGTAGGCGGCGTGCCTGAACCGCCGCACCGGGCCGTTCCCGGTTCCGCAATTCGAGGCCGGGCGCACGCGCGGGATGCTCATCTCGCGCGCGACCGAGAGGACGACGGCGGACATACTGAGCTCGGCGTGGATGTGGTGATGGGAATCGAGATGGGTGAGCGGGAACCCCTGTTCGCGCGCCAGGATGATCTGCTGGCGGATCTCGTCAGCCGCTGCCCCGGCTTGCGGGCGGGTCAGCGGCACCAGGCCTGAGAACCGCGCCGGAAACCTGAAGATGCCGTCCGTGCAGAAGCGCGGGCAGTCCCGCATCGCCGTGCTGATCGGCTGACCCTCGGTCAGATTGAGGTGCAGGCCGATCCGATCCGCCAGGTGCGCCTGGTGCGCCAGTGCGCACGCTTCTTCGAATCCGGCCATGTTCACGAGAAGGCTGGCGTGGGTGGCCTGGCCGTCGCGCAGGCTGCCGACGATCGCGCGGTTGATCACGGCGTCCGCGCCAAGGTCATCCGCGGTGACAATGAGCCGCGGATCGGTCATCGGGGATGGCAGGCCGGCGATTGCCGCGCGGGCAAACGGATCATGCGTCGTGTCCGGCGTCAGACGCCGTTCGACGACGCTCGGGCCGCTCCCGCGTCGAGCGGACGGCCGGCTCGGGGTGAATCGGTGCAGTCAGCCGCATGTGCAAGCCCCCCTGTTGCGAAACCCGCCTGGTCCTCAGCAATTCCTCGACCCTAGCATACTGGGGGGCAGGGCCGGGGACACTCAATCCTGAGTGTCCCGATTGACTGTCCCCATCAGTCGCGGCGCCGCAGCACCAGCAGGTTCTCGACCGTTTCGAGGACGGTGAAGCGATCGTCCCGCCGCGCGACATCGTCGCAGAAGCGGATGCCGCCGTGGTCGCTGACGCCCCCCTCTTCGCCCCCCTCGTGAATCGCCATCACGCCCGCGGGAGCCATCAGCGGCGCCCATCCCTCCCAGTTCTCGCGCAGCCCGGCGTAGGTATGATCCGCGTCGATGAAGACGAAGTCGAAGGGCGCGGCCTCGACCACCTTCGGGTGGATCGCCGCGGTCCTGCCGGTTTCCTGCAGCCACTCGACGCGCCCGTTCGCGATCCTGCCGACTTCACTGACCGCCATCATCCGCTGATAGTTGGTCCCGAGCCGGCCGGCTGGATACGGATCGATCGCAAAGAACAGGGCGTCCGGCGCCATGACCTCGCGGATCCGGCAGGTGACCGCTCCCTGCCAGACGCCGATCTCGCCAGGGACGTCCACGCCTCGGGCCGCATCAGTCCGAGACGCCATTTCAGGAAGGTGGCAAGAGCGCGCATCGTGATCTCGGGCCTCTCGCGCCTCGTCGGACGAAAAAAGTCGAGCTGGGAGGCTAGGGTATCATCCTCGGATTCCGCCGCGAAAGGAGCGAGGATGCGCTGGTGCCGTCTCGTCGTGCTCACGTCGTTTGCGTGCAGCCTGTCCGGAACCGTCGCAGCCCAGGCCACGCAACCTGCCGCGCCGCCTGCCCCAGATCCGGTGAAGATCCTGGTGGACCGCCTCGATCTCGACAAGTACAAGGCCACAATCAAGGGGCTGACGCAGTTCGGCGATCGCCGGCAGGGCACCGATCGGAACCGCGCCGCGGTGGCCTGGATCGAAGCGCAGCTCAAGAGCTACGGCTGTTCGAACACCGAGCGGCTCAAGTACGAGTACACCAGCCCCCCGGCGCGCGGCACGCAGCCCGGAACAGGGCGGGGCGGCCGCGGCCGCGCCGGGCAAGGGGGCAGCGTGATCTTCGGGACGCGCGCACCGACCAGCGTCAATACCGATCCCAGCCGGCAGCCTGACGAGAAGCT
>JBDTSX010000203.1:0-7963 GCA_039930925.1 Acidobacteriota bacterium
GGGACACTCAAGCGGGACAGTCACGATTGAGTGTCCCGATTGACTGTCCCCGTCGGCTCGTCGGCTGACCGTGCCCGGTGCGTCTGAAGGACACTACACGGTACCCGCCAGGTCCGCGCGCAGCGCTTCGAACGCCTGCAGCATCTCCGCATAACTGAAGTTCGCGTTGCGTCCGCTCGGGTTCGGCAGGACAAACAGTCGCGCCCCGTGAACGACGACGTGCTGCGGTCCGAGCGCGATCGGCAGCGGCTTGCGTCCGGCGGGCCTTCTGCGGCCCGTTCGATCCGCGCCCTCGACCAGCGGCATGATCGCGCGGTAGAGCGTCACCCCCACGAGCGCGACGACCTGCGGCCGGTAGCGGCGGATCTTCCGCTCGAGAATCTTCCAGCCTGCGACGTATTCCGCGGGCGCCAGGTCGCCGATGCCCGGGCTCGGCCGGGCGATCAGGTTGGTGATACCGAACCCGAACTCAGGCAGCCGGCCATCCTGCTGGTATGTCATCGGCGCCGGCAGCAGCCGCGATTCCGACAGCAGCTTCCAGAAACGATTCGAGTAACCGGCAAAGTGATGTCCGGTCTGCGCCGACCGCACGCCGGGATTGATCCCGACGAACACCACCCGCACCCCCGGCCGGATCCGATCCTTCAGGCGAAGGCTCGACCAAGAGGCGGACGCGATTGGCACCGTGGGACGCTTCGCCAAGACGGAGCCATTGTACCGGCGGGACGCGCGGTCTACCTCCTGCAGGTGCGAGCGGTCGGAGGCGTCGCCAGGCAGTAGTCCCAGCACCACCTTCGTTGTAGGATGCGGGCATGAACTGGCTCTTCAAGGAAGAACCGACGCACTACAGCTACGACGACCTGGTGCGCGACGGGCGCACGTCGTGGACCGGCGTCAAGAATCCGCTGGCGCAGAAGCACCTGCGTGGTGTGCAGCAGGGGGACCGCATTTTTTTCTATCACACCGGTGACGAGAAGTCGGTCGTGGGGATCGCGAAGGCCGCGGCCGCCGCGTATCCCGATCCGGCGGACACGGCCGGCAAGCTGTACGCGGTGGACGTGCTGCCGGTCACGAAGCTGAAGCACCCCGTCACGCTCGCCGCCGTCAAGGCCGACACCGCGTTCGCGACCTTTCCGTTGACGCGCATGCCGCGCCTGTCGGTGATGCCGGTCAGTGACGACGAGTGGGAACGCCTCGAAGCGATGTCGCGCTGAGATCGCCCGGATCCCTGGGTCGCCGGTCACCCGCCGGTTGACAGACGCCGACGGACCGGGCACGATCGTGACCTCCCCGGCCACAAGGCCTGATGCCAGAACATTCGGATCCGGTGTCCGCGCGCGCCTGTCCGTCCTGTGCGCGGCTCGTGCCGTCGCGCGTGGATCAGTGCCGCTGCGGCCACCACTTCACCGCTGCAAGTCCCAGGACCGCGGTCATTTACGAGCCGGACGATCCGTCATCCAACTGGCAGTGGCTCGGGGCGACGCTGGTCATTCTGTCGATCACGCTCGCCGTCCTGATGTACGTCCTCCATCCCTGGTCTCGGGAAGGGCCTGAGATCGTCGCGCCGCAGCTGCCGCCCGTTCAGCAGGCTGCCGCCGGCGCACCACCGGCAGTGGCCGCGATCCCGGTGCAGGGGCCACCGGCCCTCGCTGTACCCGCCAGTCTCTTTCCCTCAGCGGTGGCGCCTCCGCCCGCGCCGGCCAGCTTCGAGGAAATCGTCGGCAGCGCGATGGCCGCAGTGGTGTTGATTGACACCGGCACCAGCCGCGGCAGCGGGTTCTTCGTCACGCCCGATCTGATCGTCACCAACGCCCACGTCGTTGAAAGCCACACGGTCGTCACGGTGAAGATGTCGGACGGCGCCACGGTCCAGGGGCGGGTGCTACGGAGCGCCCCGGAAGTGGACATCGCGATCGTGCGCCCCGACACCGCGCGTCCGGGCCAGGGCACGCTGCCACTGGGCGCGGTCGGCGGTGTGCGCCCCGGCCAGGAGGTGATTGCGATCGGATCGGCGCTCGGCGTGCTGCAGAACACGGTCACGCGCGGAATCGTGAGCGGCATCCGCAATGCGGGAGGGATTACGCTGATCCAGACGGATGCGGCGATCAATCACGGGAACAGCGGCGGGCCGCTGATCGATCACACGGGCCGGGTGATCGGCATCACCACTCTCAAGGTGGCGTCCGACTCGGAATCGCTTGGTTTCGCGGTGGCGATCGACCATGCCCGGGCGCTGATCGAGGGGCGTCCCGCGGAGCACATCCAGGCGCCTCCAGGCGCCGCGCCGAACGCCACCCTGGCCGGCGCGTTCGGAATTCCTGCCGCCCCATCACCCGGAGACGCCGCGCGCGAGCAGGCGGCGTTGCTGTTCGAGCGGGCGATGCAGGGCCTGGCGCAGCGCGCCGACGAGCTCGACGACTACTGGCAGCGTTTCCACGCGTCGTGCGGCGTGGACGCCCTGCCCGACAGCGGCGATCGACCGTGGTTCGGCATCTGGAACAAGCCCGCCGCGCTCGACCCGCGCGCGGTGTCGTGCCTGGGCACGTACAACAACGTCGCCGTGATTGCCCGCGGCTTCCTGACCGCGATGGGGTCGGCGAACGAAGCGGCCAGAGGCGCCGGCGTCTATCCCGGGGTCAAGCGGGACCTGCGACGCAAGTACCGCCTCGACTGGAACGGATGGGAGTAATCACTCATCACTCATCGCTGATCCTGAATCGCTGATCCACGGATCGCTGATCCTCGGATCAGGGATCGTCGAATCCTTCAATCGCTGCATCGGGCCGATTCGGATTCGCGATTCAGCGATCCGTGGATTGAGCGATCCGAGGATTGAGCGATGAGTGATTCGCGATCAGTGATGAGTGATGAGTGATGAGTGATTAGTGATTGCTCGGCTTCAGGATCAAACAGCCGAGCGGCGGCAGGTCGAGGCGGAGCGAATCGGCGTGGCCGTGGGACGCGATCGTCTCGCTGTAGACGACGCCGCCATTGCCCATGTTGCTGCCGCCGAACGAGGCGCTGTCGCTGTTCACCAGCTCCTGGTACGCACCGGCAGCGGGGACGCCGATCCGGTACCCTTCCCGAGGCACCGGCGTAAAGTTCACGATCGCGACCACGAAATCGCCGCCGGCTCTCGCCCGCCGGATGAACGACACCACACTGTTGTCGTTGTCGTTGCAGTCGATCCACTGGAATCCGGCCGGCTCGAAGTCCACTTCGTGGAGCGCCGGCTCCGAGGCGTAGACGCGATTGAGGTCCTGCACGAACAATCGCAGCCCTTCGTGCAGCGGCTCGTCGAGCAGGTGCCAGTCGAGGCTGTTGTCGTAGTCCCATTCCCGGTGCTGCCCGAACTCGCAGCCCATGAACATCAGCTTCTTGCCCGGATGCGCGTACATGAAGCCGTAGAGCGCGCGCAGGGTCGCCGCCTTCTGCCACGCGTCCCCCGGCACCTTCGCGAACATCGACCCCTTGCCGTGCACCACTTCGTCGTGTGAGAACGGAAGGATGAAGTTTTCCGTGAAGGCGTACAGCAGCGAGAAGGTGAGGTGATGATGATGCCAGCGGCGATGGACCGCGTCCTGGCGGACGTATTCGAGGATGTCGTTCATCCATCCCATGTTCCATTTGTAGGTGAAGCCCAGGCCGCCGACGTAGGTCGGGCGGCTGACCATCGGCCACGAGGTGGACTCTTCGGCGACGGTGATCGATCCGGGCTGCTCGGCGTGCGTCAGCGTGTTGAGCTGCCGGAAGAAATCGATCGCTTCGAGGTTTTCGCGGCCGCCGTACTTGTTGGGGACCCACTCTCCCTGCTCACGCGAGTAATCGAGATACAGCATCGACGCCACCGCATCCACCCGCAGGCCGTCGATGTGATATTCGTGCAGCCAGAACAGGGCATTCGCGAGCAGGAAGTTGCGGACCTCGTTGCGCCCGTAATTGAAGATCAGCGTGCCCCAGTCGCGATGCTCCCCCTGGCGCGGATCGGCGTGCTCGTAGAGCGCCGTCCCGTCGAATCGGGCCAGGCCGTGCGCGTCCTTCGGAAAGTGCCCCGGCACCCAGTCGAGGAGGACGCCGATGCCGGCGGCGTGGCAGGCATCCACGAAGGCCATGAACTCGGACGGCGTGCCGAATCGGCTGGTCGGGGCATAGAACCCGGTGACCTGATAGCCCCACGACCCCGAGAACGGGTGCTCCATCACCGGGAGCAGCTCGATGTGCGTGTAGCCCATCTCCACCACGTAGGGGATCAGCTGCGCGGCAAGCTCCGCGTACGTGAGGTATCGATCGCCTTCCTCGGGCACACGACCCCACGACCCGAGATGCACTTCGTACACCGACATCGGCCGACGGGACCACGAGTCCTGCCGCTCGCGCTCCTTGAACCAGGCATCGTCCTGCCACTGATGGGTGGGGACGCAGACGATTGAGGCGGTGAGCGGCGGGCGCTCGAACGCGAAGCCGTACGGGTCGGCCTTCAGCAGCAGCTCCCCGGAATTCGAGAGAATCTCGAATTTGTAGTGTTGCCCCACGCCGGCGCCCGGTACGAACAGCTCCCACACACCGCTCGATCCGAGGGATCGCATCGGGTGCCGGCGGCCGTCCCAATAGTTGAAGTCGGCGACGACGCTGACACGCATGGCGTTCGGCGCCCAGAGCGCGAAGTGGACGCCGGCGGTTTCGCCGATCGTTATCGGATGGGCCCCGAGCTTGTCGTAGATGCGAGTGTGCTTTCCCTCGCCGAGCAGGTAGAGATCGAAGTCGGTGATGACCCGCGCAAATCGATAGGGATCGTCCACTTCCATGATGACGCCGGCCGGGTAGGTGACCTGCAGCCGGTATGCCGGAATCCCCTTCACTCCCGGGACAAGCGCCTCGAACACGCCGCCGGGATGCCGTGTCATGTTGACCGGATCGGCGCCCGCGCGGATGACCGCAACCGCCTCAGCGCTCGGATCGATGGTGCGAATGACCAGGCCGTCCGGCCCGGTGTGTGGACCGAGCACGCTGAACGGATCGGTGTGCCGGGCCTCCGCCAGCGCCTGCAGGCTGCTGTCGCGCGTCATCGCGCACTCCCGGCCGGCTCGGTCCCCGGCTGCGGCTCGTCCGGCAGGGACGCGGAGCTTCGAGGAGCGAGCCATGTGGCTCGATGCGCTTCGCCGGGGCGATCACCTGGGCCATCGAGCGACGAGACGCCCGCGGCGTGATACGCCAGGCTCCAGCCGGCGACGCCGGTCAGCGCCAGGAGACTCCCGGCGATCCGGACGAGCGATCGGGCGCCGCGTGGAAGGCGTCCGCCCGCGAGGAGCAGGGCGACACCGGCGGAGGTGCGCAGCACACGCTCGAGGTCGCCGACGTTCTGCACGCCCAGGCGCTCGTGCGCGTTTTCCAGCGTGAGCATTTCCATTTCGATCAGCGCCCCGGTCAGCGCATCGTTGTCGGGCTCGACGAGCGGTGACCCGCCGATGCCCAGATCGATCGTCGGGGTCCGCCGCTCCCCGCCGTTCATGGCCGTGGCCCGGTGCAGCGCATCGAGATCCTCGTCGACGTTGATGTACTGGTGCGCGACCGCCAGCCGCCGCAGATGCCGCAGGGATCGCCGGGTGTCCTCGCACCAGTCCGCGCCGTAGACAGTAATCATAGGTGCTCGATCTGTAACATACCGTTGATGAAATGTTCTCGCGCCTGCACACCTGATGCGGCCGGGGGGCCCTTCAGATCGCGACCAACAGGCTCGACGCGATCGCCCCGAGCGCGAGCAAGAGCGCCCAGGGGGCCATGGACGCGGCGCCGCTCTGTGGTGCGTCGTACGCGGGCGTCGCGGATGCGGCCCACGCGGAGATCCGCTGGTAGCCCGCAAACGCGCAGCCGATCGTCGCGAAGGACAGGAACCAGCCCGCGCCGAGGAGGGTGCGCGGGATGCCGGCGCGCATGCCCGGCAGCCATGCCGCCAGCACCGCCGACAGCATCCACGCGACAATCGCCATCACGGCGAGGATGCGCAGCTGCCCCAACGCGCGATCACCCGCCTGCCGCTTCAATTCCGCCGCGAGCGCCTCGTCGGCACGGCGCCGCTCCGCTTCGACCTGCGATCGCTCGAGCTCCATTCGCGCGCGATCGCGATCGAACGCTTCCTTCAGCGCCGCGACGACCACGCCGGCCATCCGGGCTTCGAGATTACCCGGTGCCTGAGCCACGTCGCCCGCGGGAACCGCCGCGTCCGGCGCCGGCCTCGACCGCAGCCTTCCGGTCGCCTGCGCCAGACCGCTCACGGTGTCGATCACGCGCATCCAGTCAGCTATACCCATCAGTGCAGCTTATGGACCCGGCAAGCGGGACGCAAGCACTACTGGGGGGGGCGCCATACAGGGGGAGGCGCCATGCATCTCTCGGGCGCCACTCTCGGGGTCCGGGGTCCGGGGTTCGGGGTTCGGGGTTCGGAGAGTCGGTGCTGAGTTGGGAGGCTTTGCCAAAAGCCGGATCCCGGATCCCGGATCTCGGATCCCGGATCCCGTGCCCCCGGGCCCCCGGCCCGTCAGTTATCCTCTGGGGCGGTCCTGATTGGTCGGTCCGGATCGCCGAGAGGTCGCTCGACCTGATGGATCTCGTGATCAGCCCCTTCGGGCGTTACGAGTTCGAGACAGCCGTCAACGGCCAGCCCGGCCTCGTCACGACGCGGCTGGTTCAGCAGGCCCAGGTCATCGTTTGATTTGCGCGAGGATCGCCTCGACATAGGCGGTCACCAGCCCCGGCAGATCGTCGGAAGGCCCGTACAGCGTCAGAACCTTGCGAAAGCGCGGCCCGGAGATCGCCAGATCCCATCCTTTACCCGATTGCGACTTGAACAGAGACAACCGCCAGTCTTCGAACGACGGACGCCATCGCTTGATGACGGACCTGGCGGCTTTCGCGAGCTCGGAGCGCACGGCTGCGTCCCCGAGCTGCGGGCACGTGATCGATACAGCCATAAGCCAAATTTCGTCCAGGAACAGACCACATTGCGCAGGGAAGGCTACCGTACTCTGCCGGCTCGCTTCCATTCAAGCTAAGCCGTTCCCTTCCTGATGGATGCCGGCTCAGAAAATTGCCCACTGGCTCGCGACTGACCTTCATCCTCCCGCCATCGCCCCGACCACGAGAAGAGGCTCCGCGCCGGAGAGCACCGCGTCGGGCAGGGGGGCGTCCGATCCGTTGTGGGACAAGTCCTCCTCGCACGCGAAGAATCGCACGAAGGGACGGCGCTGCTGCGTGACGTGATCGCGAATCGTTCCCCGCAGCATCGGGTATCCGGCCTCGAGCGCGTCGAGGAGCAATCGCAACGTCGGCCGGTCGCCGACCGCAAGCGTCACTTCCCCCTCGATCCGCGCAAGGGTCCTGAGGTGTGCCGGCAGCGCGACGCGGATTGTGCGTATGCCTTGCTCGACGCGACCATGGTCGCCAGAGCTCTCGGTGATCATATCCCCGCCGGCAGCGTCTGCACCTCGACTGAGAGGACCGGCGGAAGATCCCGGACGATCGGTGTCCAGCTGTCTCCCCCATTCGCCGACCCATACACCTGCCCGCCGGTCGTCCCGAAATAGACGCCGCACGGATCGAGCGAGTCGATCGACATCGCATCCCGCAGCACGTTGACGTAGCAGTCGGCCTGCGGCAGCCCCGCGGTCAGCGGCTCCCACTCGTTCCCCCCCGAACGGCTCCGGTAGACGCGCAGCTTGCCTTCGGGAGGATAGTGCTCGGAGTCGCTCTTGATCGGGACGACGTAGATCGTTTCGGGCTCGTGGGCGTGGACGTCAATCGCGAACCCGAAATCGCTGGGCAGATTGCCGCTGACCTCGCGCCACGAATCGCCGGCATCGTCGCTGCGCATCACGTCCCAGTGCTTCTGCATGAACAGCACGTCCGGCCGCGCCGGGTTCATGGCGATGCGGTGCACACAGTGGCCGACCTCGGCCTCGTTGTCGGG
>JBDTSX010000204.1:0-7937 GCA_039930925.1 Acidobacteriota bacterium
GCGAGCAGCGGATCCGGCGGCCGGCCCGGACGGTCCCCGTCGCGCCCGCGTTGGCCGCGACCGTCGCGTTCACCCCGGCCGCCGTCACGCGAGTCGGCCGGTTGCGGCTGCGCTGCCGCTGACTGCTTCAACTCGTCGGTCGTGAGCTGCCCGTCCCTGTTGACGTCGGCGCGATCGAACAAGCCCTGCAACCGCGCCGGGACTTCGGCCTTCGTGAGCACGCTGTCGTGGTTCGCGTCGAAGGCCATCAAAGCGCTCACGAGATCCTCGGCGGTGGTCGGCCGGGTCTCGCCAGGTTCATCGCCTCGCCCGCCCCGGCCGGGGAGCCCCTCGCGCCCGCCGCGTCCGAACATGCGCGGCAGTTCATCCGCCGAGATGCGGCCGTCGCCGTTACGGTCGAACTGTTTCAGGGACGCCGCCGCGCTGCCGACCTCGGAGGCAGACAACGACCCGTCGTGGTCGGCGTCGAGCGCCAGGAGTAGCGCGCTGCCTGGCGGCCCAAAGCCGCGGCCCCGCCCGCCGCCACTCTCTTGCGCAGCGAACGTGCCGCCCAGTGCGACAGTCGCGGCCATGGCGATGCCGAGAAGCAGCCGCGAGCGCCTCGCCGGCGGTGCATGCATCGGCGTCAGGGCCTCGTCGGTACGCTTGACCATGAGGCGAGTATAGACAGGAACGCGACCGCTCAGATCAAGTGTGAGCCGATAAACATTGAGTTAATCTACCGTTAATGAACGAGGGATGGCACGTGACTGGCCCTGGATCGTGCCGGCAAGCACCTCATTCTCTGTGGTGCCAGGCACCAGCCGCAGGACTTGATTGCGCGTGCCGACTTTCGCCGTCACATCGGTGATCGGAGCATCTGCCGAAGCGTGGAGGCGGCGTTGGGTCGCGCCGCCGAGATCCACGCGGAGCAGCCCACACCCCAGTCCGCGGTCTCAACCTGATCTCAATTGAAAACAGCGCCGGCGGCGATGGCTGCAGGCCAGCCGCTCTCGGGATCCAATCCAGTGCCAGCCCGGCTCTCGCCGCTCTTGGGGCCGAGCACCGCGATCCACCGGAAACAATTCCTGCCGTGCGGAGTGGATGGCACGCTGGATTCGGTTACAGCCGCCGTATCAGCAGATCAATGACGAGACCGCATTCCGTAACGGGCGTCGTGACCTCTCCAGAGGAATCCTTCGGCCAGGAGCGTCCTCAACACGCGCCGGCCGATGTCCTGGCGGAGAGCGAAGAGGCGCGCCGACTGCGGCTCGGTCAGACGCAGGCACGGCATCTCTGAGAACTCGGAGCGGATTCGACCCAGCAGCCGCAGGCGCGAATCGTCATCGCGGCGATCGGGACCGAGGAGGCCTCGGCGAGGGAGAACCCCCAAGGGCGATCTCGAGCGCGGGAGACCCGGTCGGAGATTGGCGATCATCTTGTCAGTGCCGGGGCGTAGCGGGCTCTCAACCGCGAGCAGGATCAGCCGCGCGTCAACATGCGCGGCGATCGCGGCCGCATACTGCTGCGCTCCGGCGGACGAGCCGGAGAAGTCAGTGGGACACGGGATCGGTGGGCGAACGTTCATGGACGGCCTCCTGTCAGTGCTCCATGTCTGTGCAACGCACGTGCCTCGAGGACTCTGCGTCACGCGTCAACGCTGTTTGTCGTTTGCGGACGGACGCCATCGCCGAGACCAGAACAATTCCGCACCAGTGAGGGAATCTACGCATCGACAACACGCCCCCGCCGCTCCTCATCGTAGCGACCTGCTGCACCGGGTCATCGTTGCGGCACCCTGCTCTTCATCGGTCATACTGAAACAGATCGAGGCGGCCTGGCAAAGACTGATGATGACGAACGCGACTGTGCTGATCGTTGACGACGAAGACCTCATCCGATGGTCGCTGCGCGAGCGGCTCCGGACCGAGGGATATGACATCGTCGAGGCCGGGACCGGGACGGCCGCACTGGACCGGTTCAAGGAAGGCGTCGACCTCGTGCTGCTCGACTACCGGCTTCCGGACATGGACGGCCTGTCGATTCTGCGCGAGCTGAAGCAGCTCGATCCGGACATCCTCGTCATCCTCCTGACGGCATTCGTCAGCGTCGAGACCGCTGTTGACGCGATCAAGCTCGGCGCCTATCACTTCGCCAACAAGCCATTCAACCTGGACGAAGTGGCCGCAATCGTTGCCCGGGCCCTCGAAACCACCCGCCTGCGGCGTGAAGTCAAACACTTGCGCGCGAACGAAGCGCGTCCCTACAGCCTGCGGGCCATCGTCGGCGAGTCAGAAACGATGCGGGCGCTGCGGCAATTGGTGGCGAAGGTCGCCGCGAGCCCCGCGTCCACGGTGCTGTTGACCGGCGAGAGCGGGTCCGGCAAAGACCTGGTCGCGAAGACCATTCACTTCAGCAGCGCGCGGGCAGCGGGGCCGTTCATGAACATCACCTGTTCGGCGCTGCCGGAGCAGCTGCTGGAAAGCGAGCTGTTCGGCCACGAACGGGGCGCGTTTACCGACGCGCGGATGCAGAAGCGCGGTCTGCTCGAAAGCGCCCACGGGGGCACCGTCTTTCTCGACGAGATCGGCGAGATGGTGCCGGCGCTCCAGGCCAAGCTGCTGCGCGTCCTGGAGGAGAAGAGCTTCAAGCGGGTGGGCGGATCCACTGACATCCGCGTGGACGTGCGCGTCGTCGCGGCGACCAACCGCAATCTCGAAGAACAGGTGACCAAAGGCGGCTTCCGTAGCGACCTCTACTACCGGCTCAACGTGCTGCCGATCCGGCTGCCGGCCTTGCGTGAACATGCGGAGGACGTGCCGGAGCTGGTGAGCTGCTACATCGACGCTTTCAATACGGAATTCAAGAAGCGCATCACCGGCGTGAGCCCGGCCGCGGCAGCGCTCCTCAGCGCGTACGGCTGGCCCGGCAACGTCCGCGAGCTCCGCAATGTGGTGGAGCGCGCCATGCTTCTCGCCGAGGGGGCACGCCTTGAAGCCTCGGACTTCGGCGCCCTGAAGACCGCTGTTCCTTCCGGCGATCGGTTCGAGCTTCCGGCCGGGGGCGTCAACCTGGAGGAGCTCGAACGCAGCCTGGTCGTGCAGGCGCTGCAGCGCGCCGGCGGTAACCAGACGAGGGCCGCCGCACTGCTTGGGATCAACCGCGACCAGATCCGCTATCGCATCGAAAAGTTCGGCCTGTCGGCTGCTCCGTAGTCGGCGTCTCGACGAAACGAACCGGTGGTGCCAACGGCGCTCGTTGACAGCTGGAGCGACCGCCATTGCTACTCCAAGATCGTCAAGAGCATTCGACACGGCTCGCAGGCGTCGAGCGCGTGGGTGCCGCTCCGGACGGCGCGGCGGTCCGGACCCGAGGTATCGACGTTCGCCGAGTGCGGGCGCACCAGGCCAGCTGATGGCGTGCTCACGCTGCCGGGGCGGCCAGCGTGGCGGCTTCAGCAGGGTGGCGCAGCGTCAGGACCGGGCACGGCGCGGCACGTACCAGCCGATCGGCGACACTGCCCATCATCAGCCTGGCCACGCCACCGCGACCATGCGTCGCCATGACGATCAGGTCGATGTTGCCCTGAGCAGTCACGTAGCGAAGGATTTCGGTTGCCGGGTCGCCCGTCCGCTGGATGAGCGCCGCATGGTAGCGCGCCTGCTCCTCAGGTGTCAGCGCCTCGTTCAGGAGCTGGTGCCCTTCATCCTCGAAAAGCTCCTGCACATCGGGCGCGGCGACGTAGACCTCGAGGTAGCCGCTTGCCAGTGCCGCCGGCTCGACGACGTGGAGCAGGTGCAGGGACGCCGGTAGCCGGTCGGCCAAGCGGCACGCATAGCGAAGCGCCGCATGCGACGCCTTACTGAAGTCGAGCGGCACGAGAATCGTGGTGACGGGGGGCATGATGTGACTCCTTCCGGTTGCGCTTTCAGCTGATACTTCAGGGCAACGATGATGCCAGCGCAGTTGCACCACGATCGCGGCGATCGGCCGGCATGGGGTGGGCATTCACATCGAAACATTCCCCCGGCGGCGGGGAAACTTCCGCTGCCCTCCGTACCGTCGCCCGGCGACGCCTGCCACACGGTTCGTGACGCGCTCGCGTCGATCGCCGCGCCACTGCGGCAGGGCTGACGCGAAGGTGGGGGCTATGACCGCGGGGTCAGGCCCACGGCCACGCACCTGATCTGCCAGTCAAACACGGCCAGCACGAGCGAGAGCGGCCACGCCGAACGCACAAGTCACGAGCAGCGCGATCGGCGACCGGATCAGGACGGCAGGCTTCATGCGTGCGGGAACGGCGGAGCATGCGAATCGTGTTCCCCAGGAGGTCTTGTGGATACCGACGGCACATCGGATCGGGTCGTGTACTGGCATCGTGATCTGCCGCCCGTGTTTGCCAACGTGCTTGGCGAGGGGGAAGTTGAAGCCACGAGCGCACGCGTCGCCGGAACGCTGGCCAACCGCGATCGACTCTGGGAACAGTGCCTTGCGGAGATGATGGCGGCGGCGCAGGTGCGCCTCGAGCAGGAGGTCGGCCGGCGCGGCGGACGCTACGCCCACGTGCTGAACGAGACGATCGACACAAAGCGCGACGACCGCACCGGTGAGACCTGGCTGCACGGGCGGTTCGACTATGTGTTGATGGAGTAGGTTCAGGGTTTCAGTTGAGGAACTCAGTTCATGGTTCGGTCGCGGCTCGTCGCCGCGCTCGATCGGTCGCCGTGAGGCGCGAACCCGGGTGCAAACCGGATCCCGGATCCCGAGCCCTGATCCGTAGTCCCAACGCGGAGCCCTCTACATCCCGTGGTGATGTACTGGTGCGGCGGCCCCAGGCTTGGGCGGCTGGCGGAGTGGTTCGAGTCCACGGACGATCAGAAGGAGGCCGACAATGGCCATCACGACTGGGGCCAGCCAACGGAGGCGCGCGGCGGAAAGCCGCGGGATCGCGGCGGCGGAGATTGAGACCGCCGCGAGCGCCGGGACGGTGCCGGCCCAGAACCCGCCCATGAACAGCGTCGCGGCGGCGACACTCTGCAGGGTGGCCGCAGTCAGCGCTGCAGCGTAGGTCAGACCGCACGGAAGAAAGCCGTTGACCACGCCGGCCATGAAGCGGGCGCCGAGCGGGTGCGTCCGGGCCAGGGCGCGAACCTTCGCGCTCGCGCCGCCGAGCGGGCGCAGAGCGGCGGCGACGAGGCGTCGCGGGACCAGCCGGGTCGGGAGGGCGACTCCGAGCATCAGCAGGCCGCAGGTGACCGACAGGGCGCCGCCGAAACCGGCGAGAGCGAACGCTCGCCCGAAGAGCGCGGCCATGGCCGCCAGGGCGAGATACACGAGCCCGCGGCCGCCGTGGTAGACGAGGAACGCCGTCGCCCGTGCGCGCCACGTTCCAGTGCCCGCGCCAGCGGCGGCCACCAGAGGCCCGCACATCAGCACGCAGTGCAGGCTGCCGGCGGCGCCGAGCAGCAGGCCGGCGACGACGAGCATCAACGCACCACCAGTGGCTGCTCGGTGTAGTAGGCGTGCCCGTTCGCCGCCCAGCGCAGCTGCGCCAGCCACTGCCCCGCCTGAAGCCCGTGCAGCGACACCCGCTGCGTGCCGTCGGGGCGAAGCGCCAGCGGTACTCGGCGATCGCTCGCCGAATCCGAGGCGCGATACAGAGTCAGTGATCCGGCAGCGCCAGCCTGTTCCGCCGGCAGGTGCACGACCAGGTCCTGATCGTCGGTTCGGGTCAGCGCGACCCGCGGTCCGAGGGCAGCGGCATTGGCCACCGCCTCTCGCCTCGCGTCCTCGTGCAGCGACTGCTCGTAATAGTCGTCACTGACCAGCGAGACTGGGCGATTCATCGCGAAGGCCACGAATCCGATCGTCGACAGCGCGAAGGTCGAGTAGACGAGCGCGATGCCCGTGCCCCAATTCCATTTCAATGTCATGACCACTCCCGCGCGATGCGCTGCATCACTGGCCGCCGGCCGGCGGTCCGAGGAACGACGATTCGACGAACAGAGCGGCGTGCCCCGGCGCGTTGATTCGTACCCGGACCGGCGTGCTCGATCCGACGAGCGAGGTGCGCGGCACCCGAATCAGCAATCGGCCATCCTGCAGCGCATGCGGTCCGACCGAGCCGAGCGGCCCGAGCGGCGTGGCGATCGCGCCGCGCGGCTCGAGCACGTCCACCGAAAAAGTCGCCGGGTGCGAGGTCCGGTTGAGCGCCTGTACCGTGTAGAAGTTGGCGACGTCGCCGCCCGGCAGCGCCACATACATCGTTCCCGCCTGGCGGAGCACGAGGACGTCGAGGTCGGCGCGCGTCGCGACCAGCCGGCCAACGGTGACGACCAGGACCAGCCACACGATGGCGTAGCCCACGGCACGCGCGGTCACCCATCGCCCTCCACCCGACTCGACGCGCTCTGCGGAGGTGTGGCGGATCAAGCCGACCGGCTTCCCCACCCGTGTCATCACGTCGTCGCAGGCATCGACGCACGCGGCGCAACTGACGCACTCGAGCTGAATCCCGTTCCGGATATCGATGCCCGTCGGGCAGACGGTGACGCAGCGATGGCAATCGACGCAGTCGCCGGTCGCCGGCTGGACGGCCGCGGCCGTGCGCCGGCCGCGCGGCTCGCCGCGCCGGTAGTCGTAGGTCACCGTGACCGTGCGGCGGTCGAGCAGCGCCGACATCATCCGCCCGTAGGGGCACGCGAGGACGCAGGCCTGCTCGCGGAAGCGCGCGAACACCAGGTAGAAGACGGTGGTGAAGATCATCATCGCGGTGAACCCGGCCGGATGGTGGGCCGGCGTGTCCGCGATCAGCGCCCGCACCGCCGCCGCGCCGATCACCCAGGCCAGGAACACGTTCGCGATGATCAACGACAGGGCCAGAAAGAGAGTCTGCTTGAGGACCGTGCGGCGCACGCGGTCCGCGGTCCACGGACCGCGGTTTCGGCGCAGCTGCTGTTCCGCGGAGCCGTCGATCAGATACTCGATGCGGCGGAACAGCATCTCCAGGAACACGGTCTGAGGGCACAGCCAACCGCACCAGATCCGTCCCGCCACGACCGTGACCAGCGCGAGCGTGACCAGCGCCGACAGCGCGATGAGCACCAGCAAGTACAGGTCCTGGGGCGGGAACACGATTCCGAGCAGCACGAACCGGCGCTCGATCACGTTGAGCAGCATCAGCGGCTGACCGCCGATGGTGACGAAGGGCGCCGCGAACAGGAATGTCACCAGCAGCGCCGCGACCGCGGTCCGCGCGGTGTAGTAGCGGCCAGCCGGCTGGCGCGCGTAAATCCACCGCCGGCGGCCGTCCGCGGCGACGCTGGCGAGCTCGTTCCGGAACGAGTCGTACACTTCGTCGAGTGGGATCATCTTCCCCACCTACGGGCAGGCCCGGTCACGCTCAGCATCGATCGGCTTCGGACTTGCCGGCGCCGAGCCGCGCTTCGACAGCACGTAGCTGGCCAGCTCCTGGACCTGCTCGTCGGTCAGCGGCTTCCCGATCCCAAACGGCAGCATGCCCTTCAGCGGATAGCCGGTCTTGATGCTGGCCATGACGTCCCCCATCCCGCACCCGTGCAGCCACACGTCGTCGGTCAGGTTCGGACCGACCACCCCGCCGAGATCGGCGCGATGGCACGAGAAGCAGACGTTGTCAGGTCCCTCGAAGATCGCCTGGCCCTTGGCCAGGCTGGCGGCGTCGGTGAGCTGCGCCAGTGCCGCGTGCGCCACCGCCGGCCGAAGGGCGGCAGTCCGCGAAGCCGCCTCGAGCTCGGCCTGGTACTCGGCGATCATGCCGGCGTGGCCGACCAGCGGCCGGGGCAGGACGTGGTAGTTCACGAGGTAGACGATGGCAAAGACAATCGACAAGTAGAAGCCGTAGAGCCACCACCGCGGCAGCGCATTGTCGAACTCGCGGATGCCGTCGGCTTCGTGGTCGAGCAGTTCGTCTCGGCCCG